>DATEOQ010000373.1:0-6358 GCA_035273905.1 Candidatus Eiseniibacteriota bacterium
ACCATCATTTGGGCCAACGGTTTCCGACCGGAGTATCGTTGGATCGAAGGCTTGGAGCTGGACCCGCAGGGATGGCCGGTGCACCGGCGCGGAGTTTCGATGCTGCCCGGGCTCTACTTCGTGGGCATGCACTGGCTCCACAAGCGCAAGTCGGCCCTCTTCTTGGGCGTGGGCGAGGACGCGGAGTACGTCGTGGAGCGCATCGCGGAGCGGCAGACGGCGGGACGGGAGAGCGGCTCGTGAAGCGGGTCCGGGCCGCGGCCTGTGCCGCCGGGTTCCTGCTCGCCGCGGGATGCGCGTCCACCCACACGGCGGGCAACGACTTCCAGGTGACCAACCGGTCGGATTACTTCGAGTTCAAGATCGGGACCGCCAAGGCGCTCACCATGAGCCAGAACTACGCGTGGTGGAATCCCGATTCCACCGCCGTCGTGCACGAGGGGAGCGACATTCAGGGCGGCCACGCCCTGATCGAGCTTCGCGACGCCGACGGAACCGTCGTCCACTCCAAGAATCTAAGTGGGCAGGGGACCGAGGTCTCGCTCAAAGGGAATCCTGGGATGTGGTCGGTCAAGGTGAACCTCGACAAGGCGAGTGGATCGGTTCGAGTTCAGGTCGAAGGGAAGTAGCTACGAGGCGGAAAGGGGGGGTCCTCATGCCCGTGGTTCATGCTTGGGAGGGTACGCTCCTCCGGATGAGTTTCGTGGGCGCCTACGAGCCGGACGACATCATCCGTCAGCTCGAGGAGGCGCTCGCGGAAGCGCCGCCGTCGGAGAAGATCGCGTTGCTCGTCGACACGACCCGGTCGGATGTCCTGGGAACACGTTCCCCCAACCAGATCCGCCACGTGGCCCAGGCGCTCGCGCCCTACGCGGAGCGAATCGGAGGCCGGTGCGCGATCGTCGCGACCGAAGACATCCACTTCGGCTTGAGCCGCATGGGGAGCGTCTATTCGGAGTCGGTGGGCGTGGAGACCGAAGTCTTCCGGACCGAGGAAGAAGCGCTCGCCTGGCTCGGCGTGCGCGCCGACCGCACGTAGACGCGCGGCGACGCCCTACGTAGAGGCACCCGCGCACGAACGCCGCGCTTGACCCCGGCGGATTCGCGGGGCTAGGTTCCGAACGAATCCCCCCGTTCCTCGACTTCGGCGATCGAGCCCATGACTCCGCGTCTGAAGAAGATCCTCATCTTCATTGGCGCCGGCCTCGCTCTCTACGCGGTGGCCGGTTTTCTCGTGGCGCCCCGGGTCCTCCGCTCGGTCCTGCTGAAGAATCTGGGTGAGAGGCTCGCCACCACGCCCACGCTCGGGGACGTTCGCGTCAATCCATTCGCCCCCTCGGTCACCCTCCGAAAGTTCGCGATCCCGGACAGGAGCGGCGCGCCCGCGATCGCGTTCGACGAGCTCTATCTCCGCGCCAGCCTGCTCTCGCCTTTCTTCGGTGCGTGGACGCTGGACGAGCTGCGCCTGACGAAGCCGGCCGTGAACGCGGCGCTCCTCGAGGACCGCACCCTCAGCTTGATGCAGCTCCTGCGTCACCAGCCCGGTCCGCCGGATACCACGCAGGGCGAGCCTCCGCCCGTGTTCGTGCGGAGGCTCCGGATCATCGATGGATCGCTCGCATTCGAGGACCGCACGCGCACGCCGGCGCTGCACAAGGGGCTCATCCCGATCCAGATCGAGCTGCGCGACTTCACCACGCGCCGTGACGGGGAGAATGGCTATTCCTTCCGCGCTCGCACGGACCGCCAGGAGGAACTGACCTGGCACGGGCGGTTCACGCTTCGCCCGTTCACCTCGACCGGCGATCTCCGCGTCGACAACCTTCAGGCGCTGACCCTCGAGGATTTCCTCGGGCCCACCCCGCCGTATCAGTTCACGCGCGGCAGCATTTCGTTCGCGGCGAACTACAAGGTCGACGCGCGGCAGACGCCGCCCGCCGTGGGGCTCACCGACATGGGGGTGACGATCCACGACCTCGCGCTCGCGGATCGCGCGAGCGGCGAGGAATCGATCGGCGCGCTGTCGATCGAGACCCGAGGCGGAACCGTCGACGCCGGGTCGGCCACGGCCAACCTCGGCACGGTCACCGCGTCGGGTGCGCGCGTGCGGGTCTGGATGGACTCGACGGGGGTCACGAATCTCCAGCGTTGGGCGCAGGGTCCCGTCGACACCGCCACCGGGCCGACGTGGGTCACGCTCATACCCAAGATCGTGGCGCATCACACGGAGCTCCTCTATGAAGACCGGCGCCTCACGAGTCGTCCCACCTTCCGGGTCCACGCGGGAGAGGTGAATCTCGACGGATACAGCACCAAGCCGGGTACGAATGCCACGGCCAGCCTCGCTTGCAGCCTTGGAACCACGGGTTGGACCGAAGCCAAGGGGACGATGATCTCCGGTACGGGGGCTGTCGACGTCGCGCTCGACCTGAAGAACTTCGATGTCCGCGAGCTCGAAGGCTATACGTCCGCGTTCGCGCGGATGGACATCACCCGCGGCACCGTGGATGCCAAGGGGCGCTTCCAGTTCAACACGTTCGGTTACCAGGGCCCGCTCATGCGCTTCACAGGGGACGTGTCCTCATCCCGGTTCGCGTCCCTCGATGGGAGGATGCGGCAGGAGCTGTTGAGCTGGGACCGGATGCAGATTCGGAATCTCGTATACGACTACGCGCCAGCCTCCACGCGCATCAAGGAGATCACGCTCACCAAGCCCTATCTCCGCTTCGTCCTGGGCCCGGACCTGATCTCCAACATCCAGACGCTCATGATCCCTCCCGATTCGCTTCCCGTGGCGTTTCGACCTTCGCCCGCCGATACCGCCGTGACGCCCACGGAGATCGGGGCCGTGCGGATCGTGAACGGCTCGATGTACTACGCCGACCTCTCGCTCACGCCCAACTTCGCGACCGGCGTGCAGTCCATGAACGGGTCGATCCGGGAGCTGTCATCCGCGCAGGCGGCGCACGCCACGATGGATCTCACCGGGCAGGTCGACGAGTTCTCGCCCGTGAAGATCGCCGGCACGATCAATCCCCTGAACAGCCGAGGGCTCACGGACGTCGGGGTCTCGTTCGAGAACATCGAGCTGACCACGTTCACGCCGTACTCCGGCAAGTTCATGGGCTACCGGATCCGGAAGGGAAAGCTCGACCTCGACCTCCATTACGCCGTGCAGGACCGGCAGCTCAAGGGAGAGAACAAGATCCTGATCCGCCAGCTCTCGCTGGGAGAGAAGGTGGACAGCAAGGACGCGACCAGCCTACCCGTGAAGTTCGCGATCGCGCTCCTCAAGGACAAGAATGGGGACATCGACCTCGACCTTCCGGTCCACGGCGACCTGGACGATCCCAAGTTCTCGGTCGCGAAGATCATCATGAAGGTGCTGGTCAATGTGATCGTCAAAGCGGTGACCTCGCCGTTCAAGCTCTTTGGCGCGATCTTCGGCGGGGACAACGAGGAGGTCGCTCCGGCCATCGCCTTCCCGTACGGCAGCGCCATGCTCGACACGCTCGAGATCAAGAAGCTCGACGCGATTCTCAAGGGGATGAACGACCGGCCCAACCTGCGCCTCGAGATCGAGCAATCGGGGATGCGTTCCCGCGATTCGCTGGCCGTTCTCGACAGCCGGTACGCCGAGCTCATCCGATCCGGCCCGCCGGACGCGCGATCGCGGGTGCCGGATGCGGCGACGGTGGTGGCGGCGTCCGGACGCGCGCCTGCCGGGATAGGCGCCTCCGACTACGCGCTCCGCCTGACCCGCGTCTACACGCAGCGCGTCGGGAAAGCTCCCTTGATGGAGAAGCCCAAGCACAAACCGGCCAAGGGAGCGCCGCCGGACAGCGCCGCCGTTGCCGCCGAGGTGGCGCGGCTTACGTCCATGGAGCAGGGAGTTCGTAGCTCACTCACCATCTCGCCAGACGAGATCTCGCAGCTCGCCGTGGAGCGCGCTCGGCGCGTCCAGGGGTATCTGCTCCGCGACAGCACCATCGTCGCCGATCGCGTCTACATCGTGGGAAACAAGGGCGCTTACGCGCCCGACAGCCTGGGCGTGCGCGTGGGATTGACACTGACAGACTAGGGGAGTGTGCATGGGGCGGTTCTGGCTCCGCCGGCCGACGGGAGTGGGCGTACGATCGCGAATCCCACATCGGCAAGCTCGACAAGGCCTGGGACGAGGCAAAGGCGAAGGGCTGGACGATCGTGAGCATGAAGGACGACTGGAAGACGATCTATCCGAAGTAATCCCCGAACCGGAGGCGCTCGCCGCAAGGAAGGAGCCGCCCCTGGAGACCATCTCATGAGTCCGAATCCCGTTCCCATCGAGCAGATCCGCGCTTCACTCCTCACGCTCCTCGACGAGACGTTCGAGAAGGGCGCGGTCGCCTATCTCGACCGCGGCGGATCGCTTTTCGAAACGCTGGAGTCCATCAACGCCGAGGCGGCGTCACGAGCGGTCTCGCCGGCACGCGGTTCGATCGCATCCCATGTGGGGCATCTCGCCTTCTATCTCGAAGTGATCCAGCGGTCCATGCGCGGAGAACCTACCGGCGACGTTGACTGGAAGCAGAGCTGGCGGGTGCAGAAAACGACCGCGCAAGAGTGGGAGGCGCTGAAGGCGCGAGTGCGCCAGGCGTACACGGGCGTCCTCGCCGCGGTGAAGGGACAGGACGCGTGGGACCGGCCGCAGGACGTCACCGACTCGCTCGCGATCCTGGCTCACAGCGCGTATCACCTGGGCGCGATCCGGCAAGCCATGGGAGCCGTGCAGGGTCGATGAATCGGTGAGCGCAACGAATGCGTGTCAGCCGGTTGCGGTACTATCCTCCCGCCCATGACTGGCACCCCGATCGCGACCCTCGTCGTTCTTCTGGCGCTCACCGCGAGCGCGGTGCCGGCTGCCGCCGCGGTCACCGCTCTCTCCAAGGTTTACGGCGTTGCTCTCGGGGGAGACATGGCGACCGCGCTCGCCATCCTCGACTCGATGGATGTATCCCAGCTGAGCCCGAAGGACTCCACCGCGCGAGAGTGCCTGAAGCGGACGTTCGGGAATCCGCCGGTGCACGAAGACCTCCCGCCGAAGTCGGGTCAGATCCTCGACGCGTATCGGACCTACTGGCAGACCGCGATGCTTCGCCGCGCGAGCCAGACCGACGCGGAGCGAACCCTGCTAGCGGCGCTACGCTCGATTCTCGAGATCGCACCCGCCGATACGGCCGGCCTCGATGACGTGAGCGAGCGTGCACGCCTCGCGATCGGCAAGGAAGGACTGTTCGCCCTCACCGGGGTCACGCTTCCGTACTACGAGCTGATGATCTGGAGGACGCAGGCGCCGACCACGTATCACGTGAAGCTTCCCGAGCGCACGATCCAGGTCCACGTCGTCTTCCTCGACGATTTCGTGTCCTTGGGTTGGGCAGGCTATGCAACATGCGGCAGGGCGCATTCCGGAGGCTGGGCGACGCAGGACTCGCTCTTTGCTTTGAAATCCTCGTACGACCTGAAGTCGGAGAACTTTCGGGTGAGCTACCTGGCGCACGAGGGAAGACACTTCAGCGACTACAGTCGGTACCCAAAGCTGAAGCAGCCGGAGCTCGAGTACCGCGCCAAGCTCACCGAGCTGGCCATGTCGGACACGACGACGTACAAGCTGATCGCGGCGTTCTCCGGGCTCACGGGGCAGGATCGCGACGTTCCCCATTCCTTCGCCAACTACTGGGTCGCGCGGGACATGAGCCGTGTTGTGCTCGGGAGCGATCAGCTCGTCGACGACGCCGCGAAGTGGCGATCCGTCCCCGCGGATCGCATCCGCAAGGGAGCGCGACGCGTGCTCGAGGAAAACGATCAGAAGCTCAAGAAGCTTGGCCCTTCGACCGTCGAACAATTCCTCGCGTCGACCGCGAACTAGAGCGGCCGTTACAGCCCGAGCGCTTTGATCGGAATCCGGTAGATGTCGCCCTTGCCGTTCCCGATGCCGATGAGGGCGGAGTCGCTCGCCGCCGAATCCACGCGGCGGGGCTGGGGTCCCGCGTACGGGCGCGTGCTGCTGAAGTAGAGGTATTTCCCGTCCGGTGAGACGCTCTGGTTGAAGTCGGATTGCGGCGAATTCACGCCGTGGCCGATGAGTCTCGGCGGGCCCCACACTCCTCGGGTCTGGCGGCTCACGTAGAGGTCGAACGCACCGATGCCATCCTTCCGCCCACGCCCACTGAAGATGAGATAGCTCTCGTCCGGCGCGATCCACGGTTCGACCTCACCCGCGGGCGTGTTGATGGCCTCGCCCAGATTCGTGGGCGCCTCGTAATGATCCCCGACCCGGCGCGCCATCCAGATGTCGTTGTGCCCGACGCCACCGGGG
>DATEOQ010000374.1:0-3829 GCA_035273905.1 Candidatus Eiseniibacteriota bacterium
GACCGCGCGCTTCTCCACCTCGGTGATCCCCGACGGAACGCAGATGATGATGCGCGGGCGTACCCACGTGCGGCGCCGGAGCGCCTTCTGGATGAACTCGCGCAGCAGATCTTCGGTCTTCTCGAAGTCGGCGATGACGCCGTCCTTGAGCGGACGCACCGCGTGGATCTCGTCGGGGGTGCGACCGAGCATGCTCTTCGCTTCCTTACCGACGGCGATGACCTTGTTGGTGGTTCGATCGACGGCGACGACGGAGGGCTCGTTGAGGACGATGCCCTTTCCCCGGAGGTAGACCAGCGTGTTGGCCGTCCCGAGATCGATCGCCACGTCGTTGGCAAAGACGCCCATCACTTGGTCGAGAAACATCCGTGCCTCCCGAACTCCCTGCGTGGACATGGTGGGCTGACTCCTGACTCCGTCCCGGGCGGGTCGGAGGGTGGATCCGTGTGAAGCGACCGGACCGTAACAAACAGGCTCCCAATCAGCAAGGCGATTCTCCTGGGGAAGCCGCGTTGACAGGCCGAAGGACCGGGTGTAGCGTCGGCTCGGAATCCCTCCGCGGCGACGCAACACGGGAGGTATCGGCCATGATGCGTCCGTTCTTGAGGTTCCTCGGCAGTCTGCCCCTTTTTCTCCTCGCGACGGCACCGGTTCAGGCAGCGCCCCCGCCATCTTCCGGAAGCAGCAACGAATCCCCGACCGCCGACACCCGGCGCGTCGAGGAGTACCAGTCGCTGGGACTGGACCGGCGGCTGACGCCGTTTACGGGAACGGTGCTGGATGTGAACGACCATCCGATCTCGGGCGTGCAGGTGAAGGTCTTCAAAGAAGGGCAGGAGCTGGTCTCGGGCATCACCGACGGGAGCGGCGTCTACGATCTGCGCGCTCCGTACGATCCGTCCTCGGACGCCACCGTGCTCCTCTGGTTTTCGGCCCCCGACCACTCCCTCATGACGAAGGAGATCGTCATCCACGAGAGCCGGGCGAGCGTGCAGAATTCCATCATCTCGCGCTGCGTTCCGAGGGCGCCGCTCACGCCGGGACGGCAGTTCCGGGTCTACCTCTTCGATCCCGCGAGCCGTACCAAGGAGCTGGCTGAAATGGAGTGCCTCCCCTAGCGGGAGGCTTCAGCCCGCGAGGGCGGTGTCCGCGAGCTCGCACCGCTCGCGAACCATCTGCTCCATGTCCGGCCGCAGAGGCCGGCGGAGGAGCTCGTCGTAGAGGAATCGCGCGCGCCCGGGGTTGTTGAGGGCATGCTGCTCGATCTCCGCCGACTTGAGAAGCGCCAAGGCCCCGCCCTCCCGGTCGGGGTAGGTGCGTCCGTAGGCCTCGTAGGCGCGGCTCGCGTCGCCGGGCCGCCCGAGCTCTTCGCAGCCGCGCGCCACCCGTAGGAGCTCCGCCGGAGGCAGCGTCACGCCCCCGAGGAGCCGCTTCATCTCCTCGTAGCCGTCGCATGCCTTGCGAATCTCTCCGCGCGCGATCCAGAGCCGGATCGCGTCGGAGAAGCGGTCCTTGGCTTCCGTCTCCTGGTGCGTCACGCGCTGCACGCGGGCGACCTGCGCGATCACCTCCGGATCTTCGGGGCGCTTCGCCAGGTAGGCCTCGTACTCCCCGAGGGCGGCGAACCACTCCCCGCGTCCCGCGAAGCGCGATCCGCGCGCGAGCCGGCTCTCGAGCCGTCCCTCACCACGTAATCCCATCACGAGCCCGAAGACTCCGCCGAACAGGAATCCCGCGACATGGCAGACCGTCGAGGTGTCGGGCGACGTCCCGGCCAGCTGATACACGAGCTGGACCACGAACCAGAGGGCGATTCCGACCAGAGCGGGGACGGTGAAGCGGCCGGGCTTCACCACGCCCTGGCGGAACAGCATGGTGATCGATCCGAAGCGGAGCTGGGCGAAATAGAGCCGCACTACGAAGAGCCCCATGATGCCCGAGATCGCTCCCGAAGCCCCGATGAGCGGGATCGACGTGAGGTCGGGGTCGAACTGGATGAGATACGCCGCCTGGGCCAGGTTGGCGAGCCAGCCGCACGCGATGTAGGCGATCAGGTAGCGGCTCGGGCCGAGGCGGGACTCGATCGGAGGGCCGAACAGGACCAGGAACATCAGGTTTCCGATGAGGTGAAACGGCCCCGCGTGGAGGAAGATCGAGGCGATGGCGGTCTGGACGGTGGGGTGTCCCGCCTTGAAGGCCCAGCGGTAGGCTTCGGCCTCCGCGCCCGGAAGCGAGTGCAGCGCCGCGAAGACGAGAACGTTCGTCACCGCGATCCCGAGGGTGACCCAGGGGACGCCGCGCACCTTCGTGTCCGTTCCGATCGGGAGCCAGTAGAAATAGTACATGCTTGATGGTCCTCGTCCCTTTCTCTACACTACCGCCCGGGAAAAACGAAGCATTTTCGACACTTAGCGCACGGCCTACCCGCCCGACCAGGGAGATTCCCGACCATGACCACGACCACCGCCGGCGACATGGGAACGCAAAAGGAGCTGGACCCGCTCGAGAACGCCCGGCTCCAGTTCGAGGAAGCTGCGGCGCGGCTCAAGCTCGATCCCTCCTTCGTGCAGATCATCAAGGAGCCCCGCCGCGCCACCATCGTGAAGCTGCCGGTCGGCATGGACGACGGGAGCTTCCGCGTGTTCACGGGATATCGCGTTCAGCATTCGATCATCCGCGGCCCCGCGAAGGGCGGCATCCGCTATCACCCGGACGTGACGCTGGAAGAAGTCATGGCGCTCGCGGCCTGGATGACGTGGAAGTGCGCGGTCGTGGGCATTCCGTTCGGCGGCGGCAAGGGCGGGATCGTCTGCGATCCGTCCAAGATGTCGAAGGCGGAGCTCGAGCGGCTGACGCGCCGCTACACCGCCGACCTGATCGACGTGTTCGGGCCCGAGTCGGACGTGCCGGCGCCGGACGTGAACACGAACGAGCAGACCATGGCGTGGATCATGGACACCTACTCCATGCACGCGCGCCACACGGTGACGTCGGTGGTGACCGGGAAGCCGGTCGCGCTCGGCGGATCGGCGGGACGCCGTGAAGCCACGGGGCGCGGCGTGCTCTTCGTGATCCGCGAGGCCGCGAAGCGGATCGGACTCGACCTCCGCGAGGCGCGCGTGGTCGTGCAGGGCTTCGGGAACGTCGGATCCGTGGCCGCGGATCTCCTCACGAAGGACGGCGCGCGCATCGTCGGCGCGTCCGACGTGAAGGGGGCGATCCAGAACCCGAACGGTCTCGACATTCCCGCGCTCCTCAAGCACGTGGCCGAGACCAAGTCGGTGGTCGGCTTCGCCGGCTCGACCCCGGTGGACGCCAAGAAGCTTCTCGAGCTTCCCTGCGACATCCTCATCCCCGCGGCGCTCGAGAACCAGATCACCAACGTGAACGCCGGCCGCATCCAGGCCCGCATCGTCGCCGAGGGGGCGAACGGTCCCACCACGACTCAGGCGGACAAGATCCTCAACAAGGCGGGCGTGCTCGTCATCCCGGACATCCTGGCCAACTCGGGGGGCGTGACGGTCTCCTACTTCGAGTGGGTGCAGGACCGCATGGGCTTCTTCTGGCGGGAGCAGGAGGTCAACGAGCGGCTGGAGCACATCATGGTGAATGCGTTCAACGACGTCGCTCGCATGGCGGATGAGCATGGCGTTTCGTTCCGCGTCGCTGCGTTCATGCTGGCGATCAAGCGCGTGGTTGATGTGATCCAGATTCGCGGGGTGTACGCCTAGCGCCTTCCGTTCCGAAGAAATTACTGGCCCGGCGAAGGGCCCGGTGAAAAGCTCCGGCGCTGTCGCATCGCTTCGCAAAAGCGCGAAGCTCGCGGGGG
>DATEOQ010000375.1:0-5137 GCA_035273905.1 Candidatus Eiseniibacteriota bacterium
GTGAGCCTCGATTCCATCGTGCCCGCCGGCGACTCCGTCCTCGTGCACGTGCGGCTCGCGACGGGACCTCCGGTCGTGTTCGACAGCCTCGAGATCCCGGGAGCTTCCGTGACGAAGCCGCGCTCCGCCGCGACGATCGCGGGGCTCAAGGAAGGGCGCGTGCTCACGCCGGAGCTGGTGGCGGACGCGCGCGACCGGCTCCGCGCGAGCGATCTCTTCGCGTTCGTGGGCGAGCCGCGCGTCGTTCCGGGAGCGGAGCCGGGGCATGGGCACGTCGTCATCCCGGTCGAGGAATCGAGCGCGAGCCAGTTCGAAGGCGCGCTCGGCGTCGCGCCCGGCGAAGGACTCACGGGACGCGTCGACCTCGGCCTCGGGAACATCGCGGGCACCGGCCGCACCGCCGGCGCGCGCTGGGTTGGATTCGGAAAGGGCCGCTCGCTCTACGCGCTTCGCTACAAGGAGCCGTCCCTCTTCGGGCGTGCGCTCGACGCGAGCCTCGCCCTCGACGCGGATCTCGCCGACTCGCTCTTCAGCCACACCGGATGGTCGATCGCGCTGGGCGGGCGGCCGGCGGCGCGCACGCGGGTCGAGGCCGCGGTCGAGCGGAGCGGCACCGTCTACACCGGGCTCTCCCGTGGCTCGAGCTCGACCTGGTCCATCCGGGGCGGCGTCGGCTGGGATCGCCTCGCGCCCCAGTTCAACCCGACGCACGGCGTGAGCCTGTCGCTCGACGCCGAAGGCGGCCGGCGCCGGGACGCGTTTCCCGGGTTCGAGGAGTCCCGACGCGGCATCCTCCGCGGCAAAGCGGAGCTCGCGTCGGCTGCGTCGCTCGGCGGATCGCGCGTCCTCTTCGGATCGGTGCGTGCGGAGGAGGTGAGGCTCGGCGACGGGGACTTCCCGATCGAAGAGCTTCGCTATCTCGGAGGGAGCGAGGGCCTCCGAGGCCATCGGGATCGCGCCTTCGCGGGCAACCGCATCCTCGCGATGACGCTCGAGCACCGGTGGATCACCGACCCGCGTGGTGGGCGCGCGTATCTGTTCCTGGACGGTGGCGCGCATTCGCTCGACGCGCCGCTCGAGGCCGGGGTGCCCGCGATCTCCGACGCGGCCCTGGCCACGCCGGGATCCGCGACGCTGTCCCGGACGGAGTTGAGCGATGGATGGGAGTTGGGGTACGGTGCCGGCCTTCAGACGCGCATGGCGTCGGGTTTGATGGGGGTCGAATTCGGCCTCCGCCCGGGCGCCGCGCTACGGGAGGCGACGATCCACATCCGATACGCGAGCCGCTGGTGAGCGCGCGCGCCGAGCAGAAGATCCGGTCTCTGAGGAACGAGATCGCGCGGCACGATCACCTCTACTACACGATCGGCGAGCCGGAGATCTCCGATCGCGACTACGACGCGCTCATGAAGGAGCTCGAGGCGCTCGAGCGGGAGCACCCCGAGCTCGCCGACCCCGACTCGCCCACCTCCCGCGTGGCGAAGGGGCTCCTCACCGGATTCCCCACCGTGCGCCACACGGCGCCGATGCTGAGCCTCGACAACACCTACTCGATGGACGAAGTCGCCGAGTTCGACGCCCGGGTCCGGAAGGCGCTCGGGAAGGAGCGCATCGACTACTCGGTGGAGCCCAAGGTGGACGGCGTCGCGATCCATCTCCGCTACGAGCGGGGGCGCTTCGCGCTCGGCCTCACGCGCGGCGACGGCGAGCGGGGGGACGACATCACGACCAACCTCCGCACCATCCGCTCGATCCCGCTCCGGCTGACCGGCAAGAACGTCCCCGACCTCGTCGAGGTGCGGGGCGAGGTCTACATGGAAACGGCAGCCTTCTCGAAGATGAACGAGCGCCGCGCGGCCGGTGGGAAGCCGACGTTCATGAACCCGAGAAACGCGACGACGGGCAGCCTCAAGATGCTCGACACGGCGGAAGTCAGCCGCCGCCCGCTCCAGATGTTCGTCTACCAGCTCCTTCACCCGGACCGGTACGGCATCGACGAGCACCTCGACGCGCTCGCGTTCGCGAAGAAGCTGGGTCTGCGCGTCAATCCCCGCAACTCGCTCGCGCGGGGCTACGACGACCTCCGGCAGCAGTGCGAGGCGTGGGGTGAGGAGTGGGGATCGCTCGCGTACGGCGCGGACGGGCTCGTGATCAAGGTCAACGACCTCGAGGCTGCGCGCCGCCTCGGCACCACCTCCAAGAGCCCGCGGTGGGGGATCGCGTACAAGTTCGGCACGACGGAGGCGGAGACCACGCTCCGGAAGATCGACCTCCAGGTCGGGCGCACCGGCGTGGTCACGCCGGTCGCGCTCCTCGAGCCCGTGATCTTGCTCGGCACCGAGGTTCGCCGCGCGACGCTCCACAATCAGGACGAGATCGACCGGAAGGACATCCGCGAAGGGGATCGCGTGATGATCGAGAAAGGGGGCGAGGTCATCCCCAAGGTGGTGCGCGTGGTGTCG
Organism: Candidatus Eiseniibacteriota bacterium; assembly: GCA_035273905.1. Classification (GTDB taxonomy): domain Bacteria; phylum Eisenbacteria; class RBG-16-71-46; order SZUA-252; family SZUA-252; genus WS-9. The sequence goes on from DATEOQ010000375.1 coordinate 2,463, forward strand.
CACTCCGGCAGGCGGGGCCCCCGGTTCGTGATGCCGTCGACGTGTCCCGTCTGCGGCACCACGCTGACGAAGGATCCCGAGCAGGCGGCGGTGCGATGCGAGAATCTCTACTGCCCGGCCCAGGTGCGACGGCGCATCCAGTACTACGCCAGCCGGGGGGCGCTCGACATCGAGGGGCTCGGCGAGCGCACGGTAGACCAGCTCGTGGACGCGAAGCTGGCCGAGGATCCGGCCGACCTCTACGACCTCACCGTCGACGAGCTGGCGGAGCTCGACGGCATGGCCGAGAAGTCGGCGGGCAACCTCGTGCGCGGCATCGCCGCGTCGAAGGACGCGCCGCTCGACCGGCTCCTGACCGCGCTCGGCATGCGCCACGTGGGCAACACCGTGGCGCGCCTTCTCGCCGAGCACTTCCGCTCGCTCGCCGCTCTGTCCGAGGCGGACGAGGAGGCGCTCCTCGAGATCCCGGGCATTGGGCCCGAGATCGCGGCGAGCGTCGTCGCGTTTTTCAAGTCGCGCGAAGGTCGCTCCCTCGTGAAGCGGCTCACGGAGCGAGGGGTGAAGGGGAAGGCGCCGGAGCGGCGGGTGGTGACCGCGGGGCCCTTTGCTGGGAAGACCTTCGTGCTCACGGGCACGCTCGGGATGCCGCGCGAGGAAGCCGAGGAGCTGATCCTTCGCGGCGGCGGCAAAGTGACGTCCTCGGTGAGCAAGAAGACCGACGCGGTCGTCGTGGGGGAGGACGCCGGCTCGAAGCTCGACAAGGCGAAGGCGCTCGGCGTTCCGACCTGGGACGAAGCCCGCTTTCGCGCGGCGCTTCGGGAAGCGGGACTCGCGGGCGCCGCTCGTTGACAGACGGGGCATCGTCCCGTAGGGTCGGAGGTTGAATCTCCGACCCATGAAAACTTCCGAACCTACAATGTCCGAAGCGCTTGCGAGCGCGTTCGAGCGCCTCGAGCGGCGCGTGCCGGCGTTCGAGCGCCGCGCCGGCCAGCTCACGATGGCAACCCTGTGGGAGACCGCTCTCGACCGCGGCGGCGTGCTCGCGATCGAGGCTCCGACCGGGATTGGGAAGTCGCTCGCCTACCTCGTCCCCGCGCTCCTCCGCCGTCGCGTCGGCTGTGGCCCCATCCTCGTGAGCACGCACACGAAGGCGCTTCAAGATCAGCTCCTCACGCGCGACGCTCCGCTCGCAGCGTCGGCGCTGGGCTCGTCGTTTCGCGGCGCGGTGCTCAAGGGGCGCGCGGGCTATCTCTGCCGCCGACGCGCGGCCTCGCGCTTCGCACAGCGCCGCCTCTTCGCGGGAGCCAACGTCGACGAGTCGATGCTCGACGCGCTCGAAGCGTGGGTCGATCGCACGGCGACCGGAGATCTCGACGAGCTGCGCGACGAGGGAATCGAGATTCCGGCGTCGCTCCTCGCCGAGATCGCGTCCGATCCCTTGTTCTGCTCCGGCTCGGGGTGCGATCCGGGCTCCGGCTGCTTCGCCAAGGCCGCGCGTCGCGAGGCGAGGCGCTCCGATCTCGTGATCGTGAATCACGCGCTCCTGCTGTCCGACCCCGGGCTCCGCGCGACACTCCTCGCGGAGTCGGGCGCGTTGATCCTCGACGAAGCGCACCAGCTCGAGCGCGTGGCGCGCGAGCAGCTCGGCGTGTCGCTTGGCGTGCGCGACCTGGCGCGTCTCGCGGCGCGGACCGACGCGCGGAGCGGCGCGCTCAGACTGCTCGCGCGGACGATCCGCCGCGGGAAAGGGGCGTCCGTCACGGAGCGGATCGTGGCCGCGGACCAGGCCATCCGGCCGGTCCTCGACCATGCCGCGGCGCTCTCACGCGATCTCGAGGCGATCCTCCCGCCCGGCGCCTCATCCGCGCGCCTGACGCGCGATGACGATCTCGCCGCCATCAGCCCGGTCGCGCTCGATCTGCTCCTGACCTCCGCGGCGGCGCTTACGCGCGCGCTCGAGCGCGTCGTCGGCGCGGCCGAGTCGGAGACGGGGGGCGCGTTCCGCGCCGAGTCGCCCGAGGCGATCGACGAGGTGCGCGCGCACCACGCCGCATGGCTCGAGGTGGAACAGGCGATCCGCGCGGTGACGAATCTCGAGGAGAAGGGGGCCGCGTTCTACGTGGACAGGGACGAGCGCGGCGCTCCGCGCTGGAACCGGAGGCCGCTCGAGGTGGGCGCGCAGCTCCGGTCGCAGCTCTTCGAGGCGAGCGCGTGCACGCTCCTCACGTCGGCGACCCTCACGCCGGGGTCCGACTTCGCGCCATTCCTGGCGTCCATCGGGCTCGCCCCGGACGAAGTGGAGACGGCCGCGCTTCCGAGCCCGTTCCCGCTCGAGCGCCAGGTGCGCACGGCGGTCCTCGACGGCCCCGATCCCACGCGCCCCGGCTTCGTGGAACAGCTCGCGTCGCTCGTCGTGGATCTCGCGTCGACGACGCGGCGGAACGTGCTCGTGCTCCTCACGTCCTACCAGATGCTCGACCAGGTCGCGGCGCGCGTGCGCGCTCCGCTCGCCGAGGCCGGCGTTCCGCTCTTCAAGCAGACGCCCGGGGAGGCCGCGGCGTCCCTCGCGCACGAGTTCCGCAAGACCGAAGGCGCCGTGCTCCTCGGAGCCGCGTCCTTCTGGGAGGGCGTCGATTTCCCCGGCGCCGCGCTCGAGGTGCTCGTCATCGCCCGGC
>DATEOQ010000376.1:0-7738 GCA_035273905.1 Candidatus Eiseniibacteriota bacterium
ATGGTCGAGCGGATCCGAGAGCCGATCCACCTGCTGCTCACCGACGTCGTGATGCCGCGCATGAGCGGAGCGGCGCTCGCGGAGGGCGTGCGCGACCGGCACCCCGCGACGCGCGTCGTCTTCATGTCGGGCTACACGGACGAGGCGGCGGTGCGCCAGGCGGCGGCCGGCGGAGGGATTCGATTCATCCAGAAGCCGTACAAGCCCGAGGGACTGCTCCGCACCATCCGGGCCGCGCTCGACGCGCCCGATCCCGTTGTCAAATCCTGAGTAAACCTTCCGCCGCCGCGGTCGCCACGTCGGACCGGAGCGCTTTCAAGTCCCGGTGCCCTTCGGGATGGATCGCGTTCGTGAGGAGCACGACGTACGCGTCGGCCTCGGGATCGATCCAGAGCGACACGCCGGTCCAGCCCGAGTGCCCGAACGACCGCTGCGAGAATCGAAGTCCCCGCGGCGCGGAGTAGGGGCTCTGGATGTCGAAGCCGAATCCACGCCGCGCTCCCACACCGGGCTCGCTTTGATCGGTGGTCATGGCGCGAATCGTCGCCTCCGCGAGGATGCGGCGGCGGCCGTGCGCGCCGCGCTGGAGGATCATCTCGCAGAAGCGCGCCGTGTCGGCCGCGGTCCCGAACACGCCCGCGTGCCCTCCGATGCCCATGAGCGCGCGGGATCGCGCGCGCGGGTCGTGCACCACTCCGCGCAGCCACGTCCCACGCACGAGCTCGGTGGGCGCGGTGCGTCCGCGGTCCTTCACGCGCGTGCCGAATCGCGTGTCGCGGAGCTGGAGCGGGCGGTAGAGCGTCTCCCGCGCGAGGACGTCGAGCCGCTTCCGCGCGCGCCGCTCGAGGAGGATCTGCAGCAGGATGTAGCCGACGTCGCTGTACTGGAACTTCGTCCCCGGCTCGCTCTCGAGCGGCTCCTCCGCGATCGCGCGGACGAGCGCGGTCCTCGAGCCGCGATAGTCCTCCATGGGATTGTCGGGTACGAAGCCGGCGGTGTGGGTGAGGAGCCGGTGGAGCGGAATCGTCCCGACCGGGGTGTCGCGGGTCTCGACTAAGTGCCGCTCGAGCGGATCGGCGAGGCGGAGACGGCCGTGCGTCGCCTCCTCGACCACGAGCGGAGCCGTGGCCATCACCTTGGTGAGCGACGCGAGATCGAAGACGGTGGTCGCGGTCATCGGTTCGCGCCGCGGTCGTAGGGCGCGATGCCCGGCCACGATGCGATGAATGGGGCCCTGGCTCTGGCCGACGATCGCGACGGCGCCGGGGATGAGTCCCTCGGCGATCGCGGCCTTCACCCGCTCGTCGACGGCGCGGAATCGCTTGGCTGGCATGCGCGCGACAGGATACGGCATGGGGGGCGAAGCGCGCAGGGGTCAAGAATCGGGGCGGGTTGCCGTTCTTCTGGTCATGGACCCGCGCGTCACGGTTGGGGTAGGAGAGGTCATGCCCAGCACCATGAGGCGCGCGCCGGCCTGGCTGCTCCTGCCGGCGCTCCTCCTCGCCTTCACGCCCGTCCCGTCCCGCGCCTCCACGGGCACCCTTCTCCGCAAGTCCGCCATCGCCGCCGGTTTGATCGGCGCCGCCTTCGCGCTCGATGGCGCGGTGAAGCGCGACGGCATCGACGAGGGACCCGCCGAGGTGATCGAGGAGCCGGGCGAAGTCGTCGGCGCGGGGCAGTTCGTGTTCGGCGGGACGGCGTTGCTCGGGGCCGCCGGGCTCATCACCGGCAATGCCGAGGCCCTCCACACCGCGAAGGATCTCGCGGTCGCGCTCTCGGTGACCTCGGCCGCGGTATGGGCCCTCAAGTACACGACCCACCGCGAGCGTCCCGACGGGTCGAACCACTACTCCTTCCCATCCGGCCACACCGCGGTCGCGTTCGCGGCCGCTTCGGTGATCGACAAGCGCTACGGCGGGGTCGCGGGGTGGGGAGCGTACACGGCCGCCGCGCTCGCCGGCGAAGCGCGCATCGCCGACAACCACCATTACCTCTCGGACGTGGTGGCCGGCGCGGTCCTAGGCACCGTCATCGGTCACTTGGTCGCGCACGCCCCATAGGCTATCCTCCGCGGCCCATGCGCTTCCGGGCCAGGACCGCGGTGCTCGCTCTCTTCCTACTTTGGACCGACGCGATTCCGGCGTCGGCGATGACGGCCACCGTGGCCGTCGCCCGTCCCGCGGCGTACGTTCCGGACGCTCCGCCTCCGCTGGCCGCGCTCGCATGGCGCAAGTCCGGCGCCGTCCACTACGCCGCCACCGACGCCCCCGACTCGATTCCGTCCAACCCCACGCTGCCCGGCGGCTCGACGGTGCTCCGCGAGACCGCGATGGCGGGTGTCGCGATCGGCGCCGGGTTCCTGCTCGACGATACATTCGAGCCGGGCTCCGGCGAGAGCACGGCGCTCGACAACGCCGGGCAGGCGATCGGGAGCCCGTACGTGCTCCTGGGAGGCACGGCCCTGCTCGCGCTCTACGGATGGCAGGCGCATGCGCCGAAGGAGCTCAACACGTCGAAACGGTTGCTGCTCGCGCTCGCGGCGACGAGCGTCACCGTGGTCACGCTCAAGACCACGACGAACCGAACGCGCCCCGACGAGTCGGACGACCGTTCCTTTCCCTCGGGGCACACGGCGAACACGATGGCGGTCGCGACCGTGCTCGATCGCGAGTACGACGGCGTGGTCCCCTGGATCGCCTACGGCGCGACGGCATTCGTCGGGGCGAGCCGGGTCGTGGGGAACCACCACTGGTTCTCCGACGTGATGGCGGGGGTGGTGATCGGGCGGTTCTTCGGACGCCTCGTCACCCACAACGACGTCTCCCACAAGAAGTAGACTCGTAGGGTCATGATCCCGCTCCGCGACCGAAACCCCTCCGGCACGTTTCCGCTCGCCACGGTCGCGATCATCGCCGCCTGCACGGTCGTGTTCTTCTACGAGCTCGCCGCCCCGTCGCTGAACCAGCTCTTCGCGACCTATGCGCTCGTTCCCGCGCGCGTCACGCTGGGCCTCGAGAACGGGTCGCCGCTCGGCGCCCTCACGCCGTTCCTCACGTCGATGTTCCTCCACGGCGGCTGGCTCCATCTCATCGGGAACATGTGGTACCTCTGGATCTTCGGCGACAACGTGGAAGACACGCTCGGGCCGGTCCGCTATATCCTCTTCTACTTCCTGTGCGGGATCGCGGCCGGGGTCGCGCACGTGCTCGTCTCGCCCGGTTCCGCGGTCCCGACCGTCGGCGCGAGCGGTGCCATCGCGGGGGTCCTGGGGGGGTATGCCTCGCTCTTCCCGCGCGCCCGGATCGTCACCCTCATTCCGATCGTCTTCTACTTCTCCATCGTCGAGCTGCCCGCGCTGGTGGTCCTCGCCCTCTGGTTCGTCATCCAAGGCTTGAGCGGGTTCCTGTCCCTGGGAGCGGCCGGGTCGAGCGGAGTGGCGTGGGGCGCCCACGTCGGGGGCTTCCTGGCGGGGCTCATCCTTGTCCGAATCTTACGTCCCCGCAAGGTGATGGCGTAATCGGCCGGCTGGCGGGTACTACCGAGGTAGCAAGCCGCCGTCCCAGCTTGACTCGGTCCTTTCTTCTGCCACAATGACTGAAATCCCTGACTTAACCCAAACGAGGGCAAGGCGATCCATGAACCGAACCACGCTCCGTCTGATCCTCGTGACCGTGGCCGTCATCGGCTGCGTCGGCTGGCTCATCTCGTCCGGGGTGAAGGCGACCGGGATGCACTACATGACGGTCACCGAACTGGCCCAGCTCACGGCGCCCCCGCGCCAGGGCGGCTTCCGACTCGACGGAAAGGTCCAGGCGGGGACCATCGCGTACGACCAGAAAGCCCCGCGGCTCCACTTCCAGATGACCGACGGCAAGCAGGCGATCGGCGTCGTCTACGAAGGCCTGATGCCCGACGCGTTCGCGGACGGGCGCGAGGTGGTGGTCGAGGGGAGCTATCACCATGACGACAAGACGCTGCACGCCACAAAGCTCGTGACCAAGTGCCCGTCGAAGTACGAGGCCGAAGGGCTCGGAAAGGACAAGTCGTGAGCGAGATCGGAAAGCTCGCACTCTTCCTCGCCTTCCTCTGCTCCTGCTACGCGGTGGGCGCGTTCGTGGTGGGCCTGCGCGCGGGGATGGCCGGACCGCTCCGGAGCGGCCGGCGCGCGGTGTGGGCCGTGTGCGGACTCACGCTGATCGCGACGATCCTCCTCGTGCGCGCGCTCGTCGCGCGCGACTTCACCTACCGCTACGTCGCCGAGCACACGAGCCTGGATCTCCCGACGATGTACGCGTTCAGCTCGCTCTGGGCGGGCCAGGAGGGCTCGCTCCTCCTCTGGCTCCTCATTCTGAGCGCGTACGGCGCCGCGTTCCTCTGGTGCTACCGGAAACGGCTCGATCCCTTCTACGACGCGGTCGCGATGGTGGTCGCGTGCGTCATGATCTTCTTCACGTCGCTCCTCTCCTTCGTGTCGTCGCCGTTCCGCATCCTCGCGACGCCGCCGCCGGACGGGAACGGCTTGAATCCGCTCCTTCAAGACCCGGGCATGATGATCCACCCGCCGATCCTCTACACCGGCTACGTCGGGTTCATCATCCCGTTCGCCTTCGGGATCGCGGTGCTCGTCATGAATCGCACCGGCACGCGCTGGATCGAGGAGGTGCGGCGCTGGACTCTGTTCAACTGGATGTTCCTCGGCTTCGGCATCCTGCTCGGCGCGCGCTGGGCGTACATCGAGCTGGGCTGGGGCGGCTACTGGGGCTGGGATCCGGTCGAGAACGCGTCCCTCATGCCGTGGCTCGTCGGAACGGCGTTCCTCCACTCGGTCATGATCGAGCAGCGCCGGGGGATGCTGAAGACCTGGAACATCGTCCTGATCGTGCTCACGTTCGAGCTCTCGATCTTCGGCACCTTCCTCACGCGATCGGGCGTCCTCACGTCGGTCCACTCCTTCGCGGAATCGAACATCGGCCCCTGGTTCATGGGCTTCATCCTCGTCTCGGCCACCATCGCGACGGCGCTCATCCTCTACCGGAAGGCGCTCCTCGAATCGGAGAACCGGATGGACGCGGTGGTCTCCCGCGAGGGCTCGTTCCTCTTCAACAACGTGCTCTTCGTGGCGCTCTGCTTCGCCACGTTCCTCGGGACCACGTTCCCGGTCCTCTCCGAGGCGGTGACCGGCTCCAAGATCTCGGTCTCGGCGCCGTTCTTCAATCGGGTCAACGTGCCGATCGCGCTCGTCCTCCTCATGCTCACCGGCATCGGACCGGTGCTTTCATGGAAGCGCGCGACGGGGGCGTTCCTGAAGCGGAACTTCCTCATCCCGATCTTCGTGGGCGTCCTCGCGACGCTCGTCTGCATTCCGTTCGGGCTCCGCGGCGTCTATCCGATCATCTGCGTGTTCGGCGCCGCCTTCGTGGTCGCGGCCGTCGTGATGGAGTTCGCGCGCGGAGTGCAGGCGCGGAAGGACGTGGACGCGCCGGCGAATCCGGCCGCGCTCCTTCACCTCGTCCAGAAGAACAAGCGGCGCTACGGCGGCTACATCGTCCACCTGGGCGTGGTGATGATCTTCGTCGGCGTGCTCGGATCCTCGGTATTCCAGAAAGAGGTGCACGCGCCGCTCCAGCCCGGGCAGTCGATGGCCATCGGCCCTTATGCGCTCACGCTGGACCGGGTCGAGGACGTGCAGATCCAGAACGCCACCCAGACGCGGGCCCACGTGCAGGTGTCCCGGAACGGCAAGCGCCTCGCCGACATGAACCCGTCGAAGGCGATGTACACGAAGTCGCAGCAGCCGATGACCGAGGTCGCGCTCCACTCGACCGCGGCCGAGGATCTCTACCTCATCCTGGGGGGCGTGAACGAGGACGGCTCGGCGTCGATCCAGGCCTACATCAATCCGCTCGTCATGTTCGTCTGGGCGGGCGGCGTCGTGATGGTGATCGGCACGCTCATCTGCCTCGCCGACCGCATGCGCCTGAAGCGGGAAGAAAAGCTCCTGGCATGATCCGGCGCCTCACTCTTCTCGTCCTCATGGCTCTCGTCGCGGCCGCTTCCACCGCCCTCGCCACGGAATCCGCGGCGGGCCGGAAAGATCCCGCGCGCGCCATCACGAGCCAGCTCATCTGTCCCTGCTCGTGCGGCGAGATCCTGAGCGGCTGCACGTGTGAGACCGGGAAGTCGATGCAGGGCTTCGTCACCGACGAGCTGAAGAAGGGGAAGGGCAAGGAGGAGATCACCTCGGCCCTCGTGGCCAAGTACGGCGAGGTGATCCGCGGCGCGCCCAAGGCGGAGGGGTTCAACCTGCTCGTCTGGGTCCTGCCCTTCGTGGCTACCGCCATCGGCTTCGTCTTCGCCGGCCTCGTGCTGAAGCGCTGGGTCGGACGGCGGAAGCCCGCCCTGGCGGGCGCGGAGCACGCTCCGATGACGACACCGGGGCAGGACCTCGACGATCTCCGGGCCCGCGCGGAAGCCGAGCTGCGCGGGCTTCGCGAATGATCCTCGCCGCGCAGCTCCTCCTCACGCTGGGCGTCCTCGCGTTCATTCTCACCCCTCTGATCCTGAGCCGGGGCGAGCGGAGCTGGGCCGAGCCCGAGCTGGAAGCCACGCGCCGCTCCATCGCGGAGCGCAAGGCGAGGCTCTATGGCCAGCTTCTCGATCTGGACTTCGACCGCGATTCGGGCAAGATCTCCACGGAGGATCACACGCGAATCCGCGAGGAGATCATGGCGGAGGTGCTGCAGGTGCTTGCGGAGGAGGAGAAGGTGGTGCCCCAGGGTCAGCGCCGTCCGGTGGTGCTCGAGGGAGGCGATCGCGTGGAGCGGATGATCGAGGACTACAAGCGGGCGCGCCGCCCCGGAGCGGGGGCCGCGCGATGAGGATCCACGCCACCTCGCTGGGAGCGCTTCTCCTGCTCCTCGTGATCGCTGCGCCGGCGGACGCCGCGGTCATTCAAGGGCGGGTCGTGAAGGGCTTGGACCGGACGCCGGCCTCCGGCATCCCGGTGTCGCTCCACCCGGTGAAGAACGACCAGGAGCTGCCGGGGGAGACGGTCGCCTCGGGCCCCGACGGAACCTTTCGCTTCACGGGCGTCGCCCAGGATCCCTCGACGTCGTTCTTCCTCTCCACGGAATACGAAGGCGCGTTCTACACCGAGGGGCCCGTCGAGTTCACGGGCGAGACCGGCGCCAAGGACATCCAGATCTTCGACGTCGGAAACGATATCAAGTCCGTGCGCGTCACGAATCACCACATCCTCGTGGAGCGCGCGGAGGATCACCTCCATATCACCGAAATCCTGATCTTCCAGAACGACGGCTCGACCGCCTATCTCGGCACGGGGTTGAACCATGCGGAGAACGTGGGGGTGCGTCTCGGGCTGCCCGCGTCCGTGAAGAAGTTCGAGCCCGGCATGGGTGGCGACGAGGGCTCAGTCCAGGTGCAGGGACGCGACCTCTCGAGCCGCCGCCCCATCCCGCCAGGCCAGCGCCCGTTCAGCTTCAGCTACGACATCCCGCTCTCCGCGCGCATGGACCTCTCGCACCGCATCTACTTCCCGACCGAGAGCGTCGACATCCTCATCAACGATCCGGAGCTCAAGGTGGAAGGAAGCTCGCTCACCTACACCGGAGCGCGCGAGCAGAACGGGAAGAAGTTCGAGATCTACCAGGCGAAGGACCTCCCGGTCGGATCGGAGCTCACGATGCGCGTCCATGGCGCCGGCTTCTGGTCCAATCCC
>DATEOQ010000377.1:0-3678 GCA_035273905.1 Candidatus Eiseniibacteriota bacterium
TCGCGGCGGATCCTGGTCCGCAAGCACATCCCGAAGCTCATCGCGATCTCGTCGCCGGCCTGGTCGCCGGACGGGAGCAAGGTGGTCATCTCCGGCCTCGAAGTGTCGGGACAGACGGATCTCTACCTGATGGAGCGCGACAGCGAGACGCTCACGCGGCTCACCAACGACTTCTACGCCGACTCGGATCCCACTTGGTCGCCGGACGGAGCGCAGATCGCCTTCGCGTCGGACCGCACGCGGTACGGGAAGGACGGACACCAGAACCTCTTCCTCCTCGACATGAAGACGCTCGAGATCCGGTATCTCACGTGCGGCCCCTGGACCGACTCGGCGCCCAAGTGGTCGCCGACGGGCGAGCGGATCGCCTTCACGTCGGATCGCGGCGGCCAGCTCGAGGTCTACACGGTCGATCCCGAGGGGAACGGCGCGCGCATGACGCACGTCTTGAGCAGCGTGCAGGACCCCTCGTGGCTCCCCGACGGCAAGAGCGTGCTCCTGACCGGCTTCAACCGCTCCTCGTTCGGCATCTACCAGATGCCGATGAACGCGCCCGCGCAGGCGGATTCGTTCTCGCTCGACCAGGCGCTCGTGCAAGGCCCGGCCCCGTGGACCTGGGAGGAGACGAGCTCGCAGTCGACAGAGGCCCCGGCTGACTACAAGCCGCACTACGGACTCGACCTCGTGCAGGGCGGGATCTCGGCGTCCGCCACCGAGAACGTCGGGCAGGGGTTCCAGGCGGCCTTCAGCGATCTCCTCGGCAACAAGGTCTACTACTTCCAGCTCGGTAACAACGCGAGCACCGCGTCGGAGATCTTTTCACGCATGAACTTCTCCGCCTGGAAGATCAACCGCGAGCATCGGTGGAACTACGCCGCGGGGCTCTTCCACACGGCCGGGGACTACGTCGACATGGGCGGGTTCGACTACTTCGAGCGCCGCGCCGGCGGCTCGGTGGTGGCGAGCTATCCCTTCTCGCGCTTCCGCCGCGTCGATCTCTCGATGTCGATCTTCTACGACAAGAAGGATATGTTCCTCGGCTTCGACCGTGAGGGGGTTCTCGCCACGCACTCGGTCTCGCTCGTCGAGGACAACACCCTCTGGTTCCCGACGGGCCCGCGGGACGGCGGCCGCATGAACGTCACCGCTGGGGTCACGACCAACCTGAACACCGGGCGCAACGAGAACGTGACCGTGCTCGCCGACATCCGGAAATACTTCCGCACGAGCCAATGGACGTCCGTCGCGCTCCGGCTCCAGGGACGCGCGTCGAGCGGCGCCGATCCGGAGCGCTTCGCGATGGGCGGGAGCCTCACGATGCGCGGCTACCCGTATCGCTACTTCGAAGGCACGCGCCTTCTCATGGGCAATCTCGAATACCGGTTCCCCCTCCTCGACCGTCTCGTGCTCGGCGTTCCGTTCCGCGGATTCGGCCTTCCGGGGCTGGAGGCGGCCCTCTTCGCTGACGCAGGGACCGCATGGGAGTCGTTCGAGCGCTTCCGCGATCCGAGGGGTAGTTTCGGCTTCGGGCTCAGGACGAGCCTCGCCGGCTACATGGTGCTCCGCTACGATTTCGCGAAGCTGACCGATTTCCACACTGTGCGGCCGGGCTGGGAACACGAGTTCTACATCGGACTGGACTACTAGCGCGCTCGCGTCGCGCCGCTTCCTGACCGGGGCGGCGCTCGCCTTGTCGCTCGCGTGTTCCGCCCTCGCGTCGGAGCCGGCGCTCGCGTCGGACCTGGCGCCCGCGACGGACCTACCCGTGTCCGGCCCGAACGCGGTGCTCGAGGACACGGTCGGGACCGCGTTCCTCTACGTCGAGAGCCGCCCCGAGAGCCTCGAGGTCTACGTCGACGGGGTCCTCGTGGGGCGCTCGCCCCTCGGCCCCATCGAGCACGCCGCACGAGCCGTGCGCGTGCGCGTCCTTCCTCCCGATCCCCGACTCTTCGGCCTCGGACGGGACGCGATGGACGTGACCCTCGTGAAGGGCGGGTCGTCGCATCTCTTCTTCGATCTCCGTCCCTCCGTCATGATCGAGACGGAGCCCACGGGAGCGATCGCCACGGTCACCGGGCGCGCGGCGGGCGATTCGCTCCTCGGCGCCACGCCCATCTCCGTGCCTCCGGGACTCATCGAGGACGGCTCCGTCCGCTTCTCCGCCCCCGCCCACGCCGATACGGTGATCTCGGGCGCGCTCCTGGTGGAGGACGAGACCGGCGCGGCCCACGTCGAGCTGCGCCGCGTGGTCTGGGCCTCGCCCGGCCCAACGCCCAAGACTCCGGTCCTCAGGAAGGCGTGGATCCAGTGGACGATGGTCGGGCTCGGGACCGTCCTCTCGGTGTCCGCGATCCCGCTCCACCAGAAGGCGGACGACTATTACGAGCAGTATCTCGCCTCCTCGCGCGCCGAGGAGATCCCCAATCTCTACGATCAGACTTGGAAGTACGACCGGCTCGCCGGCGGGGCGCTGGTCGTGGGGCAGACGCTGCTCGTGAGCGGCATCGTGATGCTGCTCCTGGGACAGAAGTTTTGAGGCGGGCCGGGTGGCTTCTCGTGGCCGCGGCGCTCTTCGTCGCGAACGGAGGGTGCGAGACGCGGGACCGATCGAATCCGCTCGATCCCTACAACAACGAGACCGGCGGCCTCATCGAGGGATTCAACGCGCTCGCGGGGAATCGGCAGGTCGAGATCCGCTGGTCGCGCGTGAAGCAGAACGGTCTGGTCGGCTACCGCCTCTTGCGATGGCTACCCGGCGACACCCCCGCCGTGCTCGAGGATCACATCGCGTCCAACCTGACCGGCACGGTGGACAGCGCGGTGGTGAACGAGGAGTCCTACGTCTACCAGGTGGTCGCCCGCTTCCAGAGCGGTGACACGCTGGCGAGTCCGCCCGATACGGCCACGCCCGGCTCGCGGCAGATCATCGTACTGGGGGCCGATCTCCCGGGCCTGTACGGGCTCACGCCGGACGGGCGCGACATCCTCTACGCGCAAGGGTCGCAGGACGCGTACGAGGACATGGAGCTGGACGAGAACCGGAACATACTCTGGCTCTCGATCCCGCTGGCGGGAGCGGTGTTCCGCATCTATCCGAGCGGCGCCGTGGCTGGTCCTGAGATCCAGGTGACCTATGCATCGGACGTCTCGATCTCGGACCAACGCGGCTACGGATGGGTGGCCGATCCCCTGGCGGAGAAGGTGCACCGCTATGGCCCGTCCCTGGACGACGTGGACGGAGTTCCGCCCCTTCAGGCCGGCCGGGCGCGTGTCGTGGAAGCGGGGAAGCACACATCGTTCGTCTGGATCGGGAACGAGGCGGGCGACGTATACCGGTTCACCACGAACGATCCGATCACGGCGGCCGGCCAGTGGAGAGTGCGCGGCGTGGTGCGCGCGATCGCGATCGACGAAGGGACGGGGCGCGCGTGGGTCGTTGCGCGTCCCCAGGGGGAGACCGGAACCGACGACCTCTACCGCATCGATCCGGCCGACACCACGGTCACGACCATTCCGTTCCGTCTCGCGAACGTATCCGACGTGGAGTACGACGAAGCGCGCCACTCGCTCTGGGTGAGCGAGGAAGGTCCGCCGGATCTCGGCTCGGGGCGTCTGGATCGACTCGATGATCAAGGCGAGATCCAGGCCACGCGATCCGGTATCGAGCCCTTCGGCATT
>DATEOQ010000378.1:0-4701 GCA_035273905.1 Candidatus Eiseniibacteriota bacterium
CGGGCCGGAGCGCAACACGGGCCCCAAGCTCTACGGCCTGAGCGGCCACGTGAACCGGCCCGGCGTCTACGAAGCGCCCATGGGGATCTCGCTCCGCACGCTCATCGACGAGTACGGTGGCGGCGTCCCCGGCGGGCGCCCGGTGAAGGGGGTCATCCCCGGCGGCGCGTCCTGTCCGGTGCTCCGCGGCGACGAGATCGACATCTCGATGGACTTCGACACGCTCACGCGCGCGGGCTCGCTCTTCGGGACCGGCACGCCGGTGATCATGGACGACACCACCTGCATGGTGCGCGCGGCCTGGATCACGGCCCGCTTCTTCGCGCACGAATCGTGCGGACAGTGCACCCCCTGCCGCGAGGGATGCGGCTGGATGCAGCGCATCCTCTGGAAGATCGAGACCGGGCGCGGCGAGGAGCGGGACCTCGACATCCTCCTCTCCGTCACGGACCAGATCGAGGGGAACACGATCTGTGCGCTCGGAGACGCGGCGGCCTGGCCGACCCGCGGCTTCGCCAAGAAGTTCCGGGACGAGTTCCTGCAGCACATCCGCGAGAAGCGCTGCCCGCTGGGCGGCGGCTCGCTCCACTAGGGGAATCGCAATGCCCACGGTGAAGCTCCAGGTCGACGGCCGCGAGGTCGTCGTCGAGAAGGGGACCAACCTGATCGAGGCCGGCAAGAAGGCCGGCATCTTCGTGCCCCACTTCTGCTATCACCCCGGGCTTCCGGTCGTCGGCGTCTGCCGCATCTGCCTCTGCGAGATCGAGGGGCGCCCCAAGCTCGTGGCCGGCTGCGCCACCCCGGTCGAAGAGGGGATGAAGGTCATCACCACGTCCGCCAAGGTGCGCGAGGCGCGCAAGGCGGTCATGGAGTTCCTGCTCATCCACCACCCGCTCGACTGCCCCATGTGCGACAAGGGCGGGGAGTGCACGCTGCAGGACTACACCATGCTGATGGGTCCCTCCGCCACGCGCTTCACGTTCGAGAAGCAGACGTGGCCCGAGGAGGACGTGGGCGGGAAGCTGATCCTGAACAAGAACCGCTGCATCCTCTGCCTCCGCTGCGTGAACCTATGCAAGACGGTTGCGGGAAAGGACGAGATCGCGGTCCTCTCGCGGGGCGAGGAGACCTACATCGGCACGGTCGACGGACGCATGATCGAGAACGAGATGACCGGCAACATCGCGGACATCTGCCCGGTCGGCGCGCTCACGAGCAAGGACTTCCGCTTCCGCGCCCGCCCCTGGGAGATGAAACCGGTCCAGTCCGTGTGCACGCTCTGCTCCAAGGGGTGCAGCACCCACGCCTGGTATCACCCGCGCCGGAACGAGATCATCCGTATCACCGCGCGCGAGAACATGGACGTGAACCAGTGGTGGATCTGCGATCGCGGCCGCGGCGGCTTCTGGGGCGTTCACCATCCGGACCGCCTGCTTCAGCCCACGCGTCGCGAGGGCGATTCGATCAGGCCGACGACCTGGCACCAGGCGATCCCGGCCATCGCCGACTCCCTCCGCTCGATCGTGGAGCGTCACGGCGCGTCCGCTATCGGCGTGATGGCTTCGGGCGAGCTCACGAACGAGGAGTGCTTCCTCGCGCGCTCGATCTTCCGGGACGGGCTCGGCATCGCGAACGTCGATGTGGTGGAGCGGCCGCAGCCGCCCGTCGTCTATCCCAAGTTCACGATCGAAGGGGACAAGAACCCGAACACGAAGGGGGCCCGCGTCATCGGACTCGCCCCCGGGCCCAAGGGCCTCGGCGTGAAGGACATGATCCAGGCCGCGGCGGAGGGATCGATCCGCGCGATGGTCTTCCTTCGCGGCGGCCCGCTCGAGCAGTTCGGCAACGCTCAGGCTGTCGCGCGCGCGCTCGGCCGGCTCGAGTGCCTCATCGTCATCGACATCCTGCCCTCGCCCGTGTCCGAGCGCGCCCACTGGGTGCTCCCCGGCGTCAGCTTCGCCGAGCGGGAGGGGACCTACACCAACTCGCAGGGACGCGTGCAGCGCGCTCCCAAGATCTTCAGCATGCGGGGCGATACCCGCGAGGACTGGCGGATTCTCGCCGACCTCGGCCGCGCGCTCGGCGTGTGGACGCATGTCGATCCGGGTCCGCAGCAGATCTTCCAGCGTCTCGCGCTCGCGAACCCCGCCTTTGCGGGGCTCGACTACAAGGTCATCGGAGATCTGGGTGCGCCGCTCGCCGCCGCCTCGGCGGATGTCGCCGTGGGGTGATCGCCGGCTCCGCCGGAATCTCCTCCTCGCGCTTCCAAAGACCGACCTTCACGTTCACCTGGACGGCTCCCTCCGTCCCGGCACGCTGCTCGAGCTGGCGAAGGAGCAGGGGATCCGCCTCGCCGTCCGCACGCCGGGAGAGCTCCAGAGCTTCCTCGATGAGCTGACGAAGGGCGTCAGCCTCACCCGCTACCTCGAGGCATTCGATCTCACGCTGCGCGTGCTCCAGGAGAAGGAGGCGCTCGAGCGCGCGGCGTTCGAGCTGGCCGAGGACGCACATCAGGAGCAGGTGCGATACATGGAGGTGCGCTATTGCCCGGCGCTCCACACGCGGCGGAAGCTCACGATGGAGGACACCGTCGAGGCGGTGGTCCGCGGACTCGAGCGCGCGCGAAAGAAGTACGGCATCCGCACGGGCACCATCGTCTGCGGTATCCGGCATCTGAGCCCGAGGCTCTCGTATCGCCTCGCGGAGCTGGCCGTGGCGTACTATGGGAAGGGGGTCGTCGCGTTCGACCTCGCCGGGGCCGAGAAGGACTATCCGGCCAAGGCGCACCGCCGCGCCTTCGACCACGTGGTGAAGCACAACGTGAACGTGACGGTGCACGCGGGGGAGGCGTTCGGGCCGGCGTCGATCGCGCAGGCGCTCCACTACTGTGGTGCGCACCGGATCGGGCACGGCACGCGGCTTCGGGAGGACCCGGAGATCCTCCGCTATGTGAACGACCACCGGATCCCGCTCGAGATGTGCCCCACGTCGAACGTGCAGACGGCAGCGTCGCCGTCGCTTCGGGCGCACCCGTTCCGGGCCTATCTCAAGCTCGGGCTCCGGGTCACGCTCAATACCGACAACCGGCTCGTGTCCTCGACTACCATGACCCAGGAGCTGGACCGGGTCGTGACGGCGCTGCGGCTCGAGCCGTCGGACGTGCGCCACGTGCTCCTGAATGGGTTCAAGTCGGCGTTCCTGCCGTTCCGGGAGAAGGGGGAGCTGATCGTGCGGGCCGTCGGCGAGATCGACGATGTCTTCCGGAAGGCCCGGGCCGGAGCCGAGCCGGAGTGGGATCTCCTGTGACCAGGCCGGCTTGGGCCTGTGAATCAATCCGTACTTGTGGCATCTAATAGGGCGATGGCTTGAGCCCTCTGCCGGGGTCGCCGTAAACTGGGGGGTGTGAGGACCTTGCGATGAATCAGACAGGGAAAGCCGTGGGACCGCGACCGGTGTCGGGGCGGACGAATCCCTTGCCCATCTTGCAGGTAACGACCGGTTTCTGGGCCAGCCAGGCCCTCATGACCGCTGTGGAGCTCCGTATTTTTACCGTTCTGTTCGGCGGCCCGAAGACCGCGGCCGAGGTGGCCTCCGAAGTCCAAGCGGATACGGTCGCGCTGGAGGCGCTGCTGGACGCGAACTGCGCTCTGGGCTTCCTGCACCGCCAGGGCGACCGCTACCGGAACGACGATGTGGCGAACCAGTTCCTCGTCGAGGGGTCCCCGGGCTCCTACGTGGATCTCGTCCGCTGCATGCGCGATCCGCTCTACCATCTCTGGGAGAACCTGAGCGACACGGTCCGGACCGGAAAGGTCTCCGCCGCGACGGAGGGGAAGACCGAGCTCGCGACCGCGCGCGCCTACCACACGGGGTACTACGCCACGATGACCCGCGTGGCGGAGATCCTCGATCTCGAGTACAGCGCCTACGGGCGGATCCTCGACCTGGGGAGCCATACGGGGGCGGGCGCGCTCTGCCTCGCCCGTCGCTATCCGCACTTCCAGGCGACGATCCAGGACCGCGCCCTCTTCCAGCCTCTCGCGGAGGAGTTCATCCGCTCGATGAAGCTCGAGGACCGGGTCCGCTTTGCGCCGGCCGACCCCGATCACGGGCAGCCGGACGGGAACTACGACCTCGTGCTCCTGCCGCACTTCCTCTCGCAGCGCGGGCGCGACGCGATCCCGGGCATCCTGGCGAACGTGTTCGCCTCGCTCCGGAAGAGCGGCACGGTGCTCGTCACGGAGTTCGTGCTCGAGGAATCGCGTGCCGAGCCGAAGGAAGCGGCGCTCTTCCGCCTCAACGTCCTCGCGGCCCATGGATCGGCCGCCGCCGGCGCGCTCACGCGCGCCGAGCTCGTCCGGTACCTCCAGGACGCGGGCTTCACGGATGTCGACATGGTGGGACTGCCGATGTTCGGCATCACCGCCATCACCGCGTGTAAGAGCTGACCATGCGCGTCGAGCGGTTCAACGTCGGGCCGTTCGACAACAATCTCTACCTGCTCACATCGACGGGATCCAAGGACGCGATCGTCGTGGATCCCTCGATGGAGAGCGCGCACGTCCTCGAGGAGATCCGCTCCCGCGGCTGGAACGTGCGCCGCATCCTGCTCACCCACGCGCACGTGGACCATGTGGTCATGGTGCGCGCGTTCCACGAAGCGACCGCGGCACCGGTCTGGCTCCACGCGGACGACAAGCT
>DATEOQ010000379.1:0-3780 GCA_035273905.1 Candidatus Eiseniibacteriota bacterium
CGAGACGGTCGAAATCGGCGCGCGCCGCACGCCGGCCGAAACGGTGAAGCACGTCATTTATCCCGTAGCCGAACGTCAGAAACTCGACCTCACGCTCGCACTGCTCGACGAGGTCCATTACGACTCCGTGATTGTTTTCTGCCGCACGAAAGACCGTGCCGACCACGTTGCGCGTTTACTCAAGAAGAACAATCACGCCGTGGCCGTGCTGCACTCGAACCGCACCCAGCGCGAACGCGAGGAAGCACTCAAGGGCTTTCGCGACGGACACTTCGAGGTGCTCGTCGCCACCGACATCGCCTCGCGCGGCATCGACGTCGAGGGAATCAGCCACGTCGTGAACTACGACGTGCCGCATAGCCCGGAGGACTACGTCCATCGCATCGGGCGGACCGGGCGCGTCGACGCGGTCGGCGACGCGTTCACCCTCATGAGCCCCGAGGAGCAGAAGGACTTCACCGCCATCGAGCGCTTCCTCGGACGCGCGGTGCCGCGAGTCATGCTCCCCGACTTCGACTACCACATGCGTCCGCGCGAGATCGCGGACAGCATACGCGGCGACAGCGGAGGTCGCGGCGGGAAGAAGCGAGGTGGACGGAGCCATGGAGCTAGCGCCGGCTCGTCCGGCGGCCAGGGCCGCGGTCAGAAGGGCTCGGGGCAGCGGGGCTCCGGAGGCCAAGGGCAGCGTGGGTCCGGCGGCCAAGGGCAGCGGGGCTCCGGAGGCCAGGGCCACGGCCGCGAGCAGCGCCCCAGCGCAGGGTCGGCGGAAAATCCCCAGTTCGGACGGAAGCCCAAGGTCATTCGCGGATTCGATCGGAGGCGGGGACGCCCCTAGTCGTGCCCATCTCGTTCGATCTCCGTGAAGCCGAAGCGCACATCCGGGAGGCAGACCCCAAGCTCGCGTCCGTGATCGATCTCCACGGACCCTGTCGCATCGATCCGGACGGCAGCATGATGAGCCCGTTCGCCGCGCTCGTCCGGTCGGTGGCCTACCAGCAGCTCACCGGGAAGGCCGCCGCCACGATCCACGGCCGCGTGCTGGCCCTCTATCACCCGCGCCGGCACCCGCGCCCCGAGGACGTCCTCGCGACCGAGGACGATCGTCTGCGCGGCGCCGGGCTCTCGCGCGCGAAGATCCTCGCGGTGAAGGATCTCGCCGCGAAGACGCTCGACGGCACCGTGCCGACGCTCGCGCGGCTCAAGCGCCTCGACGACGAGGAGATCGTGGAGCGGCTGTCCTCGGTCCGGGGCGTGGGCCGCTGGACCGTGGAGATGCTCCTCATCTTCCGCCTGGGACGGCCGGACGTGCTCCCTGCCACCGACTACGGAGTCCGGAAGGGATTCCAGCGGACGTTCCGGACCCGCAAGCTGCCGTCACCGGCGCAGGTCTTGAGACGTGGCGAGCGGTGGCGGCCCTATCGGAGCATCGCGAGCTGGTACCTGTGGCGGGCGCTCGAGAAACCTCCGGAGCGCGACGGAGCGGACGCGACGCCCTAGGCGGGAACGGACGAGGCGGGAACCGGCGCCTCCACGGCGCGTGGCTTGGGGCTGTGGATCTCCTGCAGGCTCGTCACTTCGAGCGGACGCTCGCGGAGCGCGCGGATCGCCTCCACCGTGGCCGCGGCGGCGGTGAGCGTGGTGAGGCAGAGCACGCCATAGAGAATGGCGTTCTTCCGGATCGCGCCGTCGTCGTAGAAGGACTCCTGGCCGAGCGGGGTGTTGATGATGAGGTTGATGTCCCGGCTCTTGATCCGGTCCACCACGTGCGGCCGCCCCTCGTTCACCTTGTAGACCATCTCGGCCGGCACCCCCTGCCGGTTCAGGAAGTCCGCGGTGCCTCGCGTCGCGACGATCTTGAATCCCATCTGGGCCAGCGCGCGCGCGTGCGGCAGCACGCTCCCCTTGTCGGGATCGTTCACGCTGACGAAGGCGGTTCCTGACGTCGGAATCGTCGAGCCCGTCGCTGCGAGGGCCTTGGCGAAGGCGATTCCGAGGTTCCGCGAGATCCCCATCACCTCGCCCGTGGATTTCATCTCGGGACCCAGGAGGACGTCCGAGCCCGGGAACTTGAGGAACGGGAAGACCGACGCCTTCACGAAGAAGCGGTCCACCTCGAGATCCTCGGTGATCCCCTGCTCCGCGAGCGAGCGCCCCGCCATCACGCGCGCCGCCACCTTCGCGAGCGGGACGCCGGTCGCCTTCGAGATGAAGGGAACCGTGCGGGACGCGCGCGGATTCACCTCGAGCACGAAGACCGTCTCCCCCTGAAGCGCGAACTGGATGTTCATGAGTCCGCGGACGCCGAGCGCCAGGCCGAGCCGCCGGGTTGCATCCTTGATGGTGGCGAGGTGGCGCTCCGGGACCTTGAAGGTCGGCAGCACCATCGACGAGTCGCCGCTGTGGATCCCGGCCTCTTCGATGTGCTCGAGGATGCCCGCGATCACGACGCGCTCGCCGTCCGCGACCGCGTCCACGTCCACCTCGTACGCGTCCTCGAGGAACCGGTCGATCAGGATCGGATGCTCGGGGGATGCCTGGACCGCCTCCCGCGCGTAGTCGTCGAGATGCGCCTCGTCGTACACGATCGCCATCGCCCGGCCGCCGAGAACGTACGAGGGGCGCACGAGAACGGGATACCCGATCCGGGCCGCCACGTCCTTCGCCTCCCCGAGCGAGGTGGCGGTGCCGCTCTCCGGCTGCGGCAGGCCGAGATCGGAGAGGAGCGCGCTGAAGCGGCGTCGATCCTCCGCCTGGTCGATCGCGTCGGGGCTCGTCCCGAAGATGCGCACCCCAGCGCGATGGAGCGGGACCGCGAGCCGCAGCGGCGTCTGGCCTCCGAACTGGATGACCACGCCCTCCGGCTTCTCCTTCTCGATCACGTTCATCACGTCCTCGAACGTGAGCGGCTCGAAGTAGAGGCGGTCCGAGGTGTCGTAGTCGGTCGAGACGGTCTCCGGATTGCAGTTCACCATGATCGTCTCGTAGCCCTCTTCCTTGAAGGCGAACGAGCCGTGGCAGCAGCAGTAGTCGAACTCGATCCCCTGCCCGATCCGGTTGGGCCCGCTCCCGAGGATCATCACCTTCTTCCGGTCCGTGGGATCGGCCTCGCACTCCTCCTCGTACGTGGAATAGAGGTAGGGCGTGTACGATACGAATTCCGCCGCACATGTATCCACGCGTTTGTAGACCGGACGGATGCCGAGCGCGAGGCGCTGCGCGCGCACCGTCTCTTCGGTCGTGCCGAGGAGGTCCGCGATCCGGGCGTCGGAGAAGCCCATCCGCTTCGCCGCGCGCAGGGCCACGGCATCGAGGCTGATCCGCTCCTTCATGTCGGTGATCTGCTGGATCTGGTCGAGGAACCACGCGTCGATCCCCGTCATGCGGTGGATCTCCTCGTGCGACCACCCCAGCTCGCAGGCGCGCTTCACGTAGAAGATCCGGTCGGGGTCGGGCGAGAGGAGCTTCTCCTTGATCCGTGAATCGTCGAGTCCGCGGCCGAGGCCGTTCTTGCCCGAGCCCGTTTCGAGCGCGCGAATCCCCTTCTGGAGGGCCTCCTTGAACGTGCGGCCGATCGCCATCACCTCGCCCACCGACTTCATCTGCGTACCGAGGAGCGGGCTCTCGTCCCGGAACTTCTCGAACGCCCATCGGGGGATCTTCACGACGACGTAGTCGAGCACGGGCTCGAAGCTCGCCGGCGTCACGCGGGTGATGTCGTTCTGGATCTCGTCGAGCCGGTAGCCCACGGCGAGGAGCGCCGCGATCTTCGCGATCGGGAAG
>DATEOQ010000380.1:0-3132 GCA_035273905.1 Candidatus Eiseniibacteriota bacterium
GCAAGGGGAACTTCAAGGCCCTGTTCGAAGCCATCGAGCGGGAACAGGCGCTCCGGGGCAACCTCTAGACCCTTCATGCGCCTCGTCTCCTTCTCCCCGGAGGGGACGGCCGCGCGCTCTCTCGGCGCTCTGGTCGACGACTCCGTGCTCGAGCTGGCCCGCGCGGCGGCCGCGCTCGACGTTCCGGAATCCGATCCGGCACTCCTCTCCACGATGGAGACGCTGCTCCGCGACTGGGATCACGGGCTCCTCGTGGCGCGCGAGACCGTCGCCCGCGCGACGGGGCTCAGCGGCCCGCTTCGAGATCGCCTCGCGCAGTCGCTCCACCCCCGAGCGTCGGTGACGCTCCACCCGCCGGTCGCGCATCCGCCCAGCCTTCGCGATTTCTACGCGTTCGAGACCCACGTGAAAAACGCGCGGGCGCGGCGCGGCCTCACCGTTCCGGAGGAGTGGTACCAGTTCCCGGTCTTCTACTTCAGCAATCCGGGTGCGCTCGTGGCGGACGGCGAGCCGGTGGCCAGGCCCGCGTACACCGAGGCGCTCGACTACGAGCTCGAGATCGCCTGCGTGATCTCGCACGAGGCGCGCGACGTGCGGGCGGAGAACTGGCGATCGGTCGTGGCCGGCTTCACCATCCTGAACGACTGGAGCGCGCGCGACGTCCAGCGGAAGGAGATGGCGGTCGGCCTCGGGCCGGCGAAGGGGAAGGACTTCGCGACGTCGCTCGGCCCCGCGCTGGTCACGCTCGACGAGCTGGAATCGGCCCGCGACGGGGACCGGCACGACCTGGCCATGGAGGCGCGCGTCAATGGCCGCACGCTCTCGCGCGGCAACGCCAAGGACCTGCATTTCACGTTCGGGCAGATGATTGCGAGGGCGTCGCAGGACGTGTATCTTTTTCCAGGCGATGTCATCGGATCCGGGACCGTGGGGGGCGGCTGCATCCTCGAGCTCGGCACCGAGACGCACCGCTGGCTCGCCCCCGGCGACGAGGTGACGCTCGAGATCGAGCGCCTCGGCGCCCTCACCAATCGAATCGTCTGAGGCTACTGGACCATGCCGATCTATCACGTCCTGGGCAACGTCCCGCACAAGCGGCACACCCAGTTTCGCAGGCCCGACGGCAAGCTCTACACGGAGCAGCTCATGGGTTCCCGCGGCTTCTCGGGCCGCTCCTCCTTGATCTACCACCACAACATGCCGACGCAGGCGCGCGAGATCCGGAAGATCCAGGATTGCCGCGTGACCTACGCCGACGAGCAGACGCTCCGCCACCATCACTTCAAGACGAAGGACCTCCAGAAGAGCGGGGACCCGGTGAGCGGCCGCGTCACGCTCCTCCACAACAGCGACGTCTCCATGGCCATCGCGGTTCCGGACCAGAAGATGACGTACTACTACCGGAACGGGCAGGGGGACGACATGTACTTCGTCCACGAGGGCACGGGGCGCGTTCAGACCATTTTCGGCGAACTCCGCTACCGCCCCGGCGACTACATCGTGATCCCGCGCGGCACGACGTACATGTTCCATCCTGACGCGGGACCGCAGCGCTACCTCGTCATCGAGAGCGCGTCGTCCATCGAGACGCCGAAGCGCTACCGCAACGAGTACGGGCAGCTCCTCGAGCACTCTCCCTTCACGGAGCGTGACATCCGGAGGCCCGAGCGCCTCGAGACGTTCACCGACAAGGGCACGTACGAGGTGCGGATCAAGGCGCGCGACCAGATCACGGCGTACGAGTTCGATTTCCATCCGCTCGACGTGGTGGGCTGGGACGGCTACCTGTACCCGTACATCTTCAACATCGAGGACTTCGAGCCGATCACCGGGCGCATTCACATGCCGCCGCCCACGCACCAGTGCTTCGAGGGACGCAACTTCGTCGTCTGCTCGTTCGTCCCGCGGCTCTACGACTATCACCCGGACGCCCTGCCCGTGCCGTACAACCACTCGAACATCGACTCGGACGAGGTGCTCTATTACGTGAACGGAAACTTCATGAGCCGGCGCGGCATCGAGGTCGGCTCGTTCACGCTCCATCCGTCGGGGATCCCGCACGGACCGCACCCGGGCGCCGCCGAGGCGTCGATCGGAGCGAAGGAGACGAAGGAGCTCGCGGTGATGCTCGACACGTTCCATCCGCTCCGGGTCACCAGCGACGCCATCCCGTACGACGACACGAGCTATCCCTACTCGTGGCTCGAGCCGCCGAAAAGTTTCACGGGCGAGGGCGCGACGGGGTGAGCGCGTCCTCGTGACCGAGGCGCACCCGAAGCTCCGCGAGATCGACCCGGCGGCCGTTCCCTCGGCCGACCTCTACGCGCTCCTGACCGGTATCGTCGTGCCGCGTCCGATCGCGTTCGTCTCCTCGCTCTCCTCCACGGGCGCCGCCAACCTCGCCCCGTTCTCGTTTTTCAACGCGGGAGGCGCGAATCCGCCCTCGCTCGTCTTCTCCACGGTCACGAGCGGCGCGGGGCGGGACAAGGACACGCTCCACAACGTGCGCGCGACCGGAGAGTACGTGGTGCACATCGCTCCCTGGAATCTGCGCGAGAAGATGAACCAGACCTCCGCCGACTATCCGCCCGAGGCGGACGAGTTCGATCTGGCGGGGTTCACCAAGGCGCCCAGCGTGAAGGTGAAGCCCTGGCGCGCCGCCGAGTGCCCCATTGCGATGGAATGTCGGTTGTTTCAAATCGTGAGACACGGCGAGGGGCCGTTTGGCGCGCACTACGTGATCGGGGAGGTCGTGCTCTTCCACGTCGCCGAGTCACTCCTGAACGGACTCCGCGTGGACTCGGCCTCGATCGACGCGATCGCGCGCCTCGGAGGCCCGAACTACACCCGCGTGACCCGGGACACCGTGTTCGCGATGCCCCGGCCGGCGCTGCCGAAATGAAACGCGCCCGGATCGTGGTCGGGGTCCTGGCCGCCTTGTTGACCGTCTACGCGATCACGTGCGCCATGGGCCTCATGAAGGGATTCGACCTCATGAGCGCGATCCTCTGTGTCACGGCGGCGACCTTCGCCTGGCTAGGCTGGTGGTTCACGATCCGAGGCTGGAGAACGGTGCAGGCTCGCCTCAAGTGGGCCCTCATCGGCGGGATCGTTCTCGGGGGGCTCGGCTTC
>DATEOQ010000381.1:0-2025 GCA_035273905.1 Candidatus Eiseniibacteriota bacterium
AGCAGTCCAGGGCTACCGAGATCCCTCCCGTACGAACCAAGATCGGCCCCCGTGACGACGATCTCATGAAACCCCGCCTCGAGCAGCCGAGCCCCCTGAGCCACGGCATCGTCCAGAGGAAGGCTGCGCGACCGCCCGCGCACATAAGGCACGACACAGTACGAGCAAAACGCGTCGCACCCATCCTGCACCTTGAGCAACGCCCGAGTGCGCCCAAACGAAACCGGCGAGGAGCCGGCGAACGAGCGTTTAGCCCGCGCCGGTCCAACGTGGAGTGGGATGGATGGGGACTGTACATCGAGGGAGGGAGCGTGGAGTGGAAAGGCAGAGCGGCCCTCGCGAGCGTCGCGCGAAGCGCGACGCAATGCGCCGGCCGCGGCGCCTTTCCCCTCCGCGCTCCCGGCCCCAACGTACTCCTCGATGCGATCCCGCTCCGCAGTACCCAGCACGAGCGAAACGCCAGGAATCGCAGCAACCTCGCCAGGTGCGCGTTGAGCGTAGCACCCGGTGACGACAATGCGCGCCGAAGGAGCACGACGCGCAATGGACCGGACGAGCTGCCGCGCCTCCTGGTCAGCACGCGCCGTCACCGTGCACGTGTTCACCACGACGACATCGGCATCCTCCGCCGCAGCGGTCTCGTTCCAGCCTCGGTCCGCGAGCCGCGCCCGCATGGCCGCCGTATCGTGCTGATTCAACCGACACCCCAGGGTTAAAAACAAGACCCGAGGGGCGGAACTCAACCCCTCGGGTCCTTGGCGATCCCCTCGGATCACCGAACGGCTACGAAACCGCGTCGGAGTCGCTAGCGACCTCGGTCACGACCGGTTCGTTGTCCGCGGACGGCGTGGGCTTGTACTTCTCCGCGAACGCAGCCTGCGTCGCCGCGTCCTGGTCGTTCAGCCACGCCTTCACGCTCAGGATGATTCGATGCGCCTGGGTGTCGACCCGGGTCACCTTGAGGTCGAGCGTGTCCTCCGACTTGAAGCTGTCGGAGGGCTTCTTCAACCCTTCGATGCCGAGCTGCGAGAGCGGAATGAAGCCCTCGAGCCCGTCCTCGAGATCCACGATGACGCCGCGGTCGAGGAGCCGGACCACCTTGCCCCGGACGATCATGTCGGGCAGGTAGCGCTCCGCCAGCGTGGGCCACGGATCCTCGCTGACCTGCTTCAGGCCCAGCGAGATGCGCCGTGCGTCCTTGTCGATGG
Source organism: Candidatus Eiseniibacteriota bacterium (assembly GCA_035273905.1). Lineage (GTDB taxonomy): Bacteria > Eisenbacteria > RBG-16-71-46 > SZUA-252 > SZUA-252 > WS-9. The sequence continues at coordinate 1,209 of DATEOQ010000381.1, forward strand.
AGAGCACCACGACCTCGACCTTGTCGCCCTTCTTCAGCACTTCGCTCGGATGGACCACGCGGCGCGTCCACGACATGTCGCTGATGTGGACGAGACCGTCGATCCCCTCTTCGATCTCGACGAAGGCGCCGAAATTGGTGAGGTTCCGGACCTTGCCCGTGAGGCGCGTCCCGATCGGGAAGCGGTCGTCCAGCGTGAGCCACGGATCCGGCTCGATCTGCTTCAGGCCGAGCGAGATCTTCTCGTTGTCCTTGTCGATCTTGAGGATCATCGCCTCGATCTGATCGCCGATGGCGACGACCTTGGACGGATGCCGCACGTGGCGGGTCCAGGACATCTCGGAGATGTGGATGAGGCCCTCGATACCCTTCTCCAGCTCCACGAAGGCGCCGTAGTCGGTGATCGAGACGACCTTGCCCTTGACCCGCTGGGTGACGGTGTACCGCTTGTCGACGTCTTCCCACGGGTACGGCGTGAGCTGCTTCATGCCGAGGGAGATGCGCTCCTTCTCGGGATCGAACGAGAGCACCTTCACGCGAACCTTGTCGCCGATCGAGACGAGCTCGGACGGGTGGCTCACGCGGCCCCAGGACATGTCGGTGATGTGGAGGAGGCCGTCGATTCCGCCCAGGTCGACGAAGGCGCCGAAGTCGGTGATGTTCTTGACCACGCCCTCGCGAATCTGATCCTTGGCCAGCTCCTGGATGATCTCGCTCTTCTGCTTGGCGCGGTGCTCTTCCAGGACGGCGCGGCGGGAGACGACGATGTTCCGGCGCCTCTTGTTCAGCTTGATGATCTTGAACTCCATGGACTGGCT
>DATEOQ010000382.1:0-3808 GCA_035273905.1 Candidatus Eiseniibacteriota bacterium
TCGGCACGGGCGACGTCGCCCGTGCTCTCAAAGTTTCGGTCGACGCGGTCAGCGCGTCGGCTCGTCAGAAGATCGAGGCGGCTGGTGGCACCGTGACGGTGCCGGAGCCTCGGAAATACCGTCCGCGCGGCGTGAAGAAGACCCCGCGCTCGTAACGGAGAGGAATGCTCGAGAAATTCCAGAACATCTTTAGGATCCCGGAGCTGAAGCGCCGGGTCCTCTTCACGCTGGGGCTCCTCGTCGTCTATCGCCTGGGCGGGCACATCCCGACCCCAGGGGTGAACAGCTCGGCGCTCGTCACGGCGTTCGCGCAGCAGACGAACTCGCTCTTCGGACTCTACGACCTCTTCGTCGGCGGTAGCTTCGCCAAGGCGACGGTCTTCGCGCTCGGGATCATGCCGTACATCTCGGTCTCGATCATCTTCCAGCTCCTCGGCGCGGTGATCCCCTACTTCGAGAAGCTCCAGAAGGAAGGGGAAGAGGGACGGAAGAAGATCACGCAGTACACGCGCGTCGGGACGGTGGCGCTCGCGGCGGTCCAGTCGCTCGCGTTCGCCAAGTTCCTCGAGTCGATGGGCTCGGGCGGGGTGCCCGTGGTGTCGCATCCCGGAATCACGTTCCAGCTCATGACCATGATCACCCAGACCACCGGGACGATCCTCATCATGTGGCTGGGCGAGCAGATCACCGAGCGCGGGATTGGAAACGGCATCTCGCTCATCATCTTCATCGGCATCGTGGCCCGCTTCCCGGCCGACATCGTGAACACCATCCGGGCGATCCGGGTGGGCACGCTCTCGCCCGTGATCGCGGCGCTCCTCGTCGGCATGATGGTCGCGGTGATCGCGGCGGTCGTCGCCATGACGCAGGCGCAGCGGAAGATCCCGGTCCAGTACGCGAAGCGCGTCGTGGGCCGGAAGATGTACGGCGGTCAGGCGACGCACATCCCGCTCCGCGTGAACACGGCGGGCGTGATCCCGATCATCTTCGCGCAGTCCTTGATCATGCTGCCGAGCACGCTGGCGCTCTATTTCCAGGGGAGCAACATGATCCAGTCCGTCGCGAGGCTCTTCGCGCACGGGACGTGGGTGTACGTGATCGTCTACTCGCTCACGATCGTCTTCTTCACGTACTTCTATACCGCCATCGTCCTCAACCCGACCGACATGGCGGACAACATGAAGAAATACGGCGGCTTCGTCCCGGGCATCCGGCCTGGGAAGAAGACGTCTGAATACATCGACCGGATCCTGTCCCGCATCACGCTGCCGGGCGCCATCTTCCTGGCCCTGATCGCGGTCCTGCCGGATCTCCTGATCCGCTCGTTCAACGTGCCCTTCTATTTCGGCGGCACGAGCGTGCTGATCGTGGTCGGCGTGGCTCTCGATACGCTGCAGCAGATCGAGTCGCATCTGATCATGCGGCACTACGAAGGGTTCGTGACGCACGGGAAGATGCGGGGTCGTCGATGAGGGTTGTGCTTCTCGGACCTCCGGGGAGCGGCAAGGGCACGCACGGCCAGCGGCTCGCGAAGGCGCTGGGTACTCCGGTGATCTCGACGGGGGACATCCTCCGCGAGGCCATCGCGCAGCAGACGCGGCTCGGACAGGCGGCCCAGGCGGACGTGAAGTCGGGGCGGCTCGTCGCGGACGAGACGGTGCTCGGACTCATCGAGACCCGGCTCGGGCTCACGGACGCGAAGAACGGCTTCATCCTGGACGGCTTCCCGCGCACGGTCGCGCAGGCCGACGGGCTGAAGAAGATCCTCGGCGGCCAGAAGATCGACCGGGTGGTGAACCTGGTGGTGCCCGCGGACATGCTGGTGCAGCGGCTCGAGGCGCGCTGGACCTGCGGCAGCTGCGGCGCCATCTACAACATGAAGACCTCCCCGAAGCCTGCGAAGGCCGGGGTTTGCGACCGCTGCGGCGGCGAGCTGAAGCAGCGCGAGGACGATCGCCCCGAGGCGGTCCGGACGCGGCTCCAGGTCTACGAGAACCAGACGGCCCCGCTGGTGGCGTACTACCAGGGCGAGGGCACGCTCCGGAACGTGGACGCATCGGGTCTGCCGGAAGAGGTGTACGCGGCGATCGAGCGGGCGATCGGACGGGTCGCGGCGTGAGGGCCGGAGGAGTCAAGGCGAGCGGCATCCGGATCCGCACTCCCGAGGAGATCGCGCAGATCAGGGAGAGCGCCCAGATCGTCGGGCGGTGCCTCCGGATGATCGCCTCGGAGGTCGGCCCTGGCGTCTCGACGATGCATCTGGACCGCCTGGCCGAGCGCTTCATTCGCGACTCGGGCGGCGAGCCGGCGTTCAAGGGATACCGCGGATTCCCCGCGAGCATCTGCGCCTCGATCAACGAGGAAGTGGTGCACGGGATCCCGAGCGAGAAGCGGATCCTCCGCGAGGGGGACGTGATCTCGGTCGACATCGGCGTCCGGAAGAACGGCTGGTACGGTGACGCGGCGAGGACCTTCGCGATCGGGGAGATCGACTCCGAGACCGCGAAGCTCCTCGCGGCGACCGAGCGGTCGCTGGAAGAGGGCATGGCCAAGGCGAAGGACGGCGGCCGGCTCTCCGACATCTCGTTCGCGATCGAGCAGGTGGTGAAGAAGGAGGGCTTCAGCGTGGTGCGGGCGCTCGTGGGACATGGCATCGGGCGCGAGCTCCACGAGGAGCCGCAGGTTCCAAACTACGGCCGCGCGGGCGAGGGACCCCGTCTCCAGACGGGGATGACGATCGCGATCGAGCCGATGGTGAACGCCGGAGGGGCGGACGTCGTGACCCTCTCCGACCAATGGACGGTCGTGACGGCGGACAGCAAGCGGTCGGCGCACTTCGAGCACACCGTCGCGATCGGTCCGGAAGGGCCCCAAGTACTTTCCCGGATCGAGGGCGATTGATGGCGAAAGAAGAAGGCGTTCAGGTCGAGGGGACGGTGGTCGAGCCTCTCCCGAACGCGATGTTCCGTGTGGAATTGGAGAACGGGCACCGCGTACTGGCGCACATCTCGGGCAAGATGCGGATGAACTTCATCAAGATCCTGCCCGGAGACAAGGTCACGGTGGAATTGAGCCCGTACGATCTCAATCGCGGGCGCATCGTCTACCGGTACAAGTAGGAAGGCGGCCATGAAGGTCAAGGCTTCGGTCACCAGGATTTGTGATAACTGCAAGGTCGTCCGGCGCAAGGGTGTGGTCCGGATCATCTGCAAGAACCCGCGCCACAAGCAGCGGCAGGGATAGGACAGGAGGCACGGTTTGGCTCGTATCGCCGGCGTCGATCTACCCAATGACAAGCGCGTCGTCATTGGGCTGACGTATCTCTTCGGTATCGGCAACTCGACGGCCCGGAAGATCATCCAGATGACGGGGGTGAATCCGGACACGCGCATCAAGAACCTCACGGACGAGGAGACCGCGCGGCTCCGCCAGGTGATCGAGAACCAGTTCAAGGTCGAAGGCGCGCGCCGGAGCGAGGTCGCGATGTCCATCAAGCGGCTCATGGACATCGGTGCCTACCGCGGTCTGCGCCATCGCAAGAACCTGCCCGCGCGCGGCCAGCGCACGCGTACCAACGCGCGCACTCGCAAGGGACCCAAGAAGACCGCCGGCGCCATGCGCAAGGTGACGGCCGTCAAGAAGCCCGCGCCGAAGCCGGCCGGTTGACGATGAGCGCGGCGCGCCTCGCGCGCCGTCCCTGAGACGAAGGAGCGAACGTGGCGGAACAGGCAGCATCGGCGAAACCCAAGAAGAAGCGCGAACGGAAGGTGGGCATCAACGGCATCGCCCACGTCCAGTCGACGTTCAA
>DATEOQ010000383.1:0-4772 GCA_035273905.1 Candidatus Eiseniibacteriota bacterium
CGGAAGGTGGGCATCAACGGCATCGCCCACGTCCAGTCGACGTTCAACAACACGATCGTCACGATCGCCGACATGGACGGCCACACGGTGGCCTGGGCCAGCGCCGACAAGGTCGGATTCAAGGGCTCGCGCAAGAGCACGCCGTTCGCCGCGCAGATCGCGGCCGAGGCGGCGACCAAGGAAGCGCTCTCGCTCGGGCTGAAGAAAGTGGAGGTGTGGGTGAAGGGGCCGGGTGCTGGCCGCGAGGCGGCGATCCGGTCGCTGCAGGCGGCCGGGCTCGAGATCTCGGCCATCAAGGACGTCACCCCGATCCCGCACAATGGCTGCCGGCCGCCCAAGCGGCGCCGCGTCTAGCCGAAGGAGGTACGAAGCACCGATATGGCGACCTTTCACGAAGGAAAATGCCGGCAGTGCCGCCGGGAGGGAGAGAAGCTCTTCCTCAAGGGTACCCGCTGCTTCACGGAGAAGTGCGCCTTCGAGCGCCGCGGCTACGCGCCCGGGGAGCACGGCAAGGATCGGCGTCCCAAGGAAACCAACTACGGCACGCAGCTCCGCATGAAGCAGAAGGCCCGGCGCATCTACGGCGTTCTGGAGCGGCAGTTCCGGAACTACTTCGAGAAGGCGGAGCACCAGAAGGGGGTCACGGGCCAGAACCTGCTCCTCATGCTGGAGCGGCGCCTCGACAACCTCACGTACCGGCTCGGGTTCGCCCCCTCGCGCTCTTCGGCGCGACGGCTGGTGCGCCACCGGCACGTTCTGGTGAACGGCAAGCTGGTGGACATTCCGTCGTTCCAGGTGCGGGTGGGCGACGAGATCAGCGTCAAGCCCGCCAGCAAGGACCTGGTCGCGATCCAGGCGTCCGTGGAGCACACCAAGGGACGCGACATGATGAGCTGGCTCAGCCTCGATCCCGAGAAGCTCTCGGGGCGGCTGCTCGAATATCCGACGCGCGGGAACATTCCGACCAAGGTTTCCGAGCAGCTCATCGTGGAGCTGTACTCGAAGTAAACGGTCGAGGAGGGGGAATCCAAGAATGAAGTGGAAGAATCTTCAGATGCCCAAGAACGTCGAGCTGGACGAGAAGTCCTCGACGAACCGATACGGTAAGTTCTCCATCGAGCCGCTCGAGCGCGGATTCGGCGTGACGCTGGGGAACGCGCTCCGGCGCGTGCTCCTCTCGTCGCTCCCGGGCGCCGCGGTCACGGCCGTCAAGATCGACGGCGTGCAGCACGAGTTCTCAACCCTCACGGGGGTGAAGGAAGACGTGCCCGAGGTGCTCCTCAATCTCAAGCAGATGCGCTTCAAGATTCACAGCGACGGTCCGAAGATGGCCACGTTCGACGCGCGCGGCACGAACGTCGTGACGGCGGCCGATCTCAAGGCGGATCCGGACATCGAGATCCTCAATCCGGAGCTCCACATCGCCACCCTGAACAAGGATGGCGAGTTCCGCGCCGAGGTCGAAGTGGGTGCGGGCCGGGGCTACGTCTCGGCTGAGAACCAGGCCGTCCAGGACCGCCCGATCGGCGTGCTCCCGGTCGACTCCATGTTCTCGCCGGTGACGAAGGTCAACTTCGAGGTGGAGAACACCCGGATCGGCCAGCGCATCGACTACGACAAACTGACGCTCGAAGTCCATACGGACGGCTCCATCCTTCCGTCGGACGCGCTCGCGTACGGCGCCAAGATCCTGAAGGACCACTTCGCTCTGTTCGTCCACTTCGAGGAGGAGATCGTCGAAGAGGTCGAGGAGGAGGTGGACGAGGAGTTCCTGCGCGTGAAGCAGCTGCTCGAGCGGAGCGTGGAAGAGCTCGAGCTCTCCGTGCGGTCCTCCAATTGCCTCAAGGCCGCGAACATCAAGACCATCGGCGACCTGGTCACGAAGTCCGAGGGCGAAATGCTCAAGTACCGGAACTTCGGCCGCAAGTCGCTCAAGGAGATCGCCGACATCCTCGCGAACATGCAGCTCCACTTCGGCATGGACGTGGGCAAGTTCAAGCTCGGCGAGAAGATCGAAGCGGCTTGAGGGGCTATGGGCCCCGGGAGCGCTTTGTAGCGGTCCCGCCGAACCCTGAGAGGACGTTCTTAGACCATGCGACACCGTAAAGATCATCGGAAGCTCAGCCGGACGCACTCCCATCGGAAGGCGCTGCTCCGGAACCTTGTGACGTCGCTCTTCATCCACGAGCGGATCGAGACGACGGTCGCCAAGGCCAAGGAAGCTCGCCGGCTGGGCGAGCGCATGATCACCTTCGCCAAGCGGGGCGACCTCGGCGCCCGCCGTCACGTCGCGCGTTTCGTGCACGGGAACGACGTCGTGAGGAAGCTCTTCGACACCGTGGCTCCGTGGTACGCCGAGCGGAACGGCGGCTACACGCGGATCGTCCGGATCGGCCGCCGTCTCGGCGACGCGGGCGAGACCGCGCTGTTGGAGCTGGTGAAGTCGCCCGAGCTCAAAGAAAAGCTCCGCCACGAGGCCGAAGAAGCCGCGAGGGCGGCGAAGGCGGCCGAGAAGAAGGGCGGCGCCAAGACGGCGAAGGGCAAGGGTGGCGAAGCGGCCCCGAAGGGCGGCGAGGGCGAGGCTGCCGCGGAGGGCGGGACGCAGAAGGAAAAGCGCGCGGCCAAGCCGGCTCGCGGCGACAAGTTCGGCAAGAAGGGCGCCCCGACGCAGCACAAGCCGACGACGCGCGCCCGGCAGCGGGGGAAGAGCGGCGACTAGAGCCGCTTGAGGGTACCGAAAACGTTCACGCCGGCGCGGCTCATAGCGCCGGCGTTTTACTTTGGGGTCCTATGCTGCGAGCGGTTGTGCGGGTGGTATCGGCGATCGTCACCTTGTGGGCGGGCGTCGCTCTGCCGGGCTTGAGCGAGGTCGGCACGGGCGCGTGCGGCTTTGGCCCGGCCCCCGCCTTGGCCGCACCCCCGGCAGGTCAGGAGACCCGCGCCCTCTGGGTGGTGCGCCACGCCATCAGCACGCCCGGCCGCGTGGACGCGGTCGTCGATCTGGCCGAGCAGATGAACATCAACACGCTCCTGGTCCAGGTGCGCGGCCGCGGCGACGCCTTCTACAAATCCGACCTCGTGCCTCCCGCGGAGATCCTGGAAGGAGCTCCCCCAGGCTTCGATCCCCTCGAGCGCGTCATCGAGCGCGCGCACGCGCGCGGTCTCGAGGTGCAGGCGTGGATCAACGTGTACCTCGTCTGGTCCGCCGGAGCGCCGCCCCGCTCGCCGGAGCACATCGTGAACGCGCATCCCGACTGGATCTCGATCCGTGCGGATGGGCGGCGTCTCGTCGAGATGGTGCCCGAGGAGTTCCAGGAGACGAAGATCGAAGGGATGTACCTCGCCCCCGGGAATCCTGAGGTAAGGAAGTACCTGCGCGATGTGGTCCACGAGATCGTCTCGAAGTACAAGGTGGATGGGATCCATCTCGACTACGTGCGCTATCCCGAGCCCGGCGTCGGATACGATCCACCCACCCGCACAGCGTTCGAGCGGCAGTACGGTGTCGATCCCATCGACATCGACCAGCCGGATTCGCTGTTGTTGAAGGTTGTGGGTGCTGACCGCATTCCCGACTTGCGCGCCCGCTGGATCCAGTGGAAGAAGGATCAGATCACCGGCCTGGTGCGCGACCTGCGCGCGGATCTCGATGTGAGCGGCAGGAATTTGAAGCTGACCGCCGCGGTGATTGCGGATCAGAACGCGGCGTTGAACCGCTATCTCCAAGACTGGCCGGAGTGGCTGCGCGAGGGAATCATCGACGCCGCGATTCCGATGGCGTACGGAACGAAGACGCCCGTGGTCGAAGGGCAGATCGCTGCCGCGATGGCGATTCCCACGGAGCGGCATGTGTACGCGGGCATCGCGCTCTACAACGAGAGCTCGCGGGATGCGGTGGAGAAGATCCGCCGCGCGAGGAAGCTCGGCGTGGATGGGATCGCGCTCTTCTCGTACGACTCGCTGGCGGAGCGGGCCAGCTATGCGCGGCAGATTCGCTCGTCGGTGATGCCCACGCCTACGGCCCGTACTGAGATGAAGTGGCGCGAGGGCGTGAAGAAGGTGGGGGAGCGGTAGAAGAGCGCCGCGGGGGCTCTCCAGGCGGGTGGGAGGGCCCGGTTTGCGGCGTTGCGGGAGGGCCTGGATTGGGCTAGACTTATCCGCTCAAGTTGGCCGCAGCCATGCCGATAAGTCGCTGATCACCATGGGTTTGAGGGTGATCGACCGGCGTGGCGAGGCCGGCTGGAAGACGATCCTGAGTAGCTCAATGGCAGAGCATCCGGCTGTTAACCGGAGGGTTGTAGGTTCGAGTCCTACCTCAGGAGCCAAGTGAAAGGTGCGAGCTCATAGAGTTCGCATTCGGGATAAGGGCCCCGGTGGCGAGAGCTGCCGGGGCTTTCGTGCTTGTGGTAGCTCGTCAGCCGAGGAGGTTGTAGTTTCGAGTCACCCCCCGAAGGTCGCGTCCATGCCGGGATGCAGGGTTCGTCTCTAGTTCACCGGCCCCAAACTCGTTGGCAACCTCCTCTGGGTAGACCTCAAATGATTGGCAAGGCCCTGACGCATCGCTCAACCGTTGTCAGATTGTGTCTGTCCGTAATCCTGCTCTCCGCGGTTAGTGCGAAGCTGTCTTTCGCACAATACCTATCAATCAGCTGCGGTCCTCCTGAAGGTGGAAATGCGCCTCCGATGACGGCCGCGCCCCCTGAGACGACCGTTCGAACGGGCGAGGCTGCATATCTCGTGAGTGAGTTCTGTGACGCCGAGTCCGATTCGTT
>DATEOQ010000384.1:0-3987 GCA_035273905.1 Candidatus Eiseniibacteriota bacterium
AATCGCTGTTCTTCATCGGGATCGAGCGCCGCGCGCTCGAGCTCGTCGAAGTCCTCGCGGTCGGTTCCCTCGGCGTCGCGCTCGCGCTCCCAGCGCTCTCGCGCGGCGCGAAGCGCGGCCCGCTCCTCGACGATCGACCCTCGCTCGCTCTCCAGCGCGCGTCGCTCGCCGAGGAGCCCCGCCCAGCCGTCGAAGAAGTCCGTCTGCCGCGCGGGATCGAGGAGCTGCTGGTGCTCGTGCTGTCCGTGCAGGTCGACGAGCCGCTCGCCGATGGCCTTGAGCTGCGCGAGGAGCGCGGAGCGCCCGTTCACGAACGCGCGCCCCTTGCCCTCGGCGTGGATCTCGCGGCGGAGGAGGAGCCGTCCTTCCTCGGTCTCCCATCCGAGCTCGGCCAAGGCTTCGAGGAGATCCGGCCGGCCCGACAGCTCGAACACGGCTTCCACCGCGCCCCGCGTCTCGCCGGTGCGAAGCCAGGACGCGTCGGCGCGCTCGCCGAGCAAGAGTCCGATCGATCCCAGGACGAGCGACTTCCCCGCCCCGGTCTCGCCGGTCAGGATGTTGAGGCCGGGATCGAGCGCGAGCTCGACCGAGTCGACGAGCGCGAGTCCCTGGATGGAGAGCCAGGAGAGCACGGCGTCACCTCCGCGCCGCGCGCGTGCGCGGAAGCTCGGCCCAGGCGAGCTTGGTGCGGAGCACCTCGTAGAACGTGCCCCGCTCGAGCACCAGGAGATCCACGTGCGTCTTGGCGCGCCGGAAGGTCACCTCGTCGTCGAAGGCGAGCGGCCGCGACTGCTGGCCGTCCACCGTGACGGCGGCCGGCGCGTGTCCCGCGCGGACGCGGGCGACCACGGTCTCGCCGACCGGGACGAGGAGCGGGCGAAACGCGAACGTGTGCGGGCTGATGGGCGTGGCGATGAGCGCCTCGATCGTGGGGCCGACGATGGGACCTCCCGCGGAGAGGGAGTACGCGGTGGAGCCGGTCGGTGTCGCGACGATGAGCCCGTCCGCGACCAGCGTGCCGATCGGCGTCGGCCCCACGCGCACGTCGATGGCGACGACGCGCGACCGGTCCCGCGCGTGGATCACGGCGTCGTTCAGTCCCGTAGCCGACCACGTCCGGCCGCTCTTCGACTTGACGCGCGCTTCCACCATGAGGCGCCGCTCCGTGTGCACCTCGCCGCGGAAGACCCGTTCGAGCGCCGGGTAGAGCTGGTCCTCGCTCGTCTCGGTGAGGAAGCCGAGCCCGCCGAGGTTGATGCCGAAAATCGGCACGCCCGCCTTGGCCGCGGCGCGCGCGGCGTGGAGCATGGTCCCATCGCCGCCGAGCACGAGGAGGACGTCGACCTTCTTCACGAGCGCCGTCAGCGAAGGACCCCGTCCGCGCGAGATTCCGGATTCCGCGGAGACCTTGATCCCCTGCTTCTGGATCCAGCGCGCGAGCGCGGGAACGAGCGCGCGCACCTCCGCCTTGTCCCGATTCCCAAAGATCCCCACGTGGCGGGGCGGGCGGGTCATGCGCGCGTGACGGCGGGGGCGATGGGTTCCGGTGTGGATCGGGAGTCGCCGCGGAGGAAGCGTTCGAGCTCCGCGGCGAGCGTCTCGGCGTCGAGCCCGGCGGCGCGGAGGAGCGCGTCGCGGGTGGCGTGGTCGAAGAGCCGGTCGGGCACGCCATACCTTTGGATGCGCAGGCCATCGATGCCTTGCGTGTTGAGGAACTCGAGCACCGCGTCGCCAAAGCCTCCGGCGAGCGCGCCCTCTTCGAGCGTGGCGACGCGCGGCACGCGGCGCGCCCATTCGAGGATGAGGCGCTCGTCGAGCGGCTTGGCGAAGCGCGCGTTGATGATCGCGGCCTTGATGCCCCGCGCTTCGAGGAGCTGTGCCGCCTTCTCGGCAGCGGGCACCATGGTGCCGTACGCAACGAGGAGGAGATCGCCTCCGTTTCGGACGAGCTCCCCTTCGCCGATGGGAAGCGGGGTGAGCTTGGAATCGAGCGGGGCGCCAGGTCCACTGCCGCGCGGGTAGCGCACCGCAATCGGACCGGAGGAGTAGCTAGCCATCGTGGCGAGCATGTGCCGGAGCTCGTTCTCGTCCTTGGGCGCCATCAACACCATGTTTGGAAGGCAGCGCAGGTACGCGATGTCGAAGAGTCCGTGGTGCGTCGCGCCGTCCTCGCCCACGAAACCGGCCCGGTCGAGCGCGAAGCGGACCGGGAGATTCTGGACGACGACGTCGTGGACGATCTGGTCGTACGCGCGCTGGAGGAACGTGGAGTAGATGGTCACGAACGGCTTCATCCCCGCGGCCGCGAGTCCCGCCGCGAAGCAGGTGCCGTGCTGCTCGGCGATGCCCACGTCGTGGAATTGCCCGGGCAGCGTGGTCGCGTACTTGGCCAGGCCGGTGCCGTCGGTCATCGCCGCCGTGATCGCCACGATCGAGCGATCGGCGGTCGCGAGGTCGATCATGGTCTGGCCGTAGATCTCCATGTACGTGAGGGACGAACCGCCGCCCTTCTTCGCACTCGCGCCGGTCAGCTTGTCGAACGAGGCGACGCCGTGGAACCTCCGCGAATCGTCCTCGGAGTACTTGTAGCCCTTCCCCTTCCGCGTGACCGCGTGCAGGAGGACCGGTCCCTTCACGTCCTTGAGCTGGCGCAGGAGCTCCACCAGCTCGCCCAGGTCGTGGCCGTCCACCGGACCGTAGTACTTGAACCCCAGCTCCTCGAACAGGATGTTCGGGACCATGAGGTTCTTCATGCCTTCCTTGACCCGCCCCACGAGACGCCGCGCCTTGCGGCCCGCGGGAAGCTTGCCGAGCAGATCCCAGACGTCGCTCTCGAACCGCCGGTACGTGGGCGAGGACGAGAGCCGCGTCAGGTAGCGCGCGATCGCGCCCACGTTCGGCGAGATGGACATGGAGTTGTCGTTCAGGACGACGAGGATGTCGGTCCCCAGGACGCCGGCCTGGTTCAGTCCCTCGTACGCGAGGCCGCCCGTGAGCGCGCCGTCGCCGACGACGGCGACCACGCGGTTCTTGTCGCCGCGCAGATCCCGCGCGCACGCGAAGCCGAGCGCGGCCGAGATGGAAGTCGAGGCGTGTGCGGTTCCGAAAGGATCGAACTCGCTCTCGGCGCGGCGCGGGAATCCCGAGACGCCCGCCTCCTGGCGGAGCGTGTCGAAGCGCTCGTTCCGGCCGGTCAGGATCTTGTGCCCGTAGGCCTGGTGCCCCACGTCCCAGATCAAGACGTCGCGCGGCGTGTCGAACACGTAGTGAAGCGCGATCGTCAGATCCACGGTGCCGAGGCTGGGCGCCAGGTGGCCGCCGGTGCGCGACACGACTTGAATGATGCGCTCCCGCATCTCCGCCGCGAGCGCGGGGAGCGCTTCCGTGGGAAGCCGCTTCAGGTCGTCGGGACCTTGGATCTGCGCCAGGTAATCGGTGCTCACATGCCTCCCGGAGAACGATAGATGGCGAGCGAGAACAGGACGCCGATCAGGGCCCCGACCAGGACCTCGATGGGCGTGTGCCCCAGGAGCTCGCGCAGACGCTCGTGCGGCGGTCCCGGAAGCTGTATGTGCTCGTGCAGAATTCGATTCAAGAGGGTGGCCTGACGCCCGGCAGCGCGCCGCAACCCGGCGGCATCGTACATGACGATCAAGCTGAAGAAGAGGACGACCTGGAACAGGACCGAACCGAGCCCCTCGCGGAGTGCCACGCAAGTGCTGAGCGCGCAAACCGATGCCGCGTGGGAGCTAGGCATGCCGCCCGTCTCCACCAGCCGCCGCACGTTGATTTTCTTCTCTCGCACGAGGAAGGTCAACACCTTGCTCAGCTGCACCAGGAGCCCGCAAAGGAGGGCATGGACGAGAGGGCTGGAGGAGATAGGCACGCTAGTGGGTCCGGTGGAGGAGGAACTCGGTCATCGAGACGAACTCCTCCGGTCGGCGCCCGAGCTTGGGCGCGATCGCCGCGGCTTCGCGGAGGAGCCGG
>DATEOQ010000385.1:0-2364 GCA_035273905.1 Candidatus Eiseniibacteriota bacterium
CGCTCCCCGACCCAGCTCGTCGACGCCGTGGTGCAGACCGCCGCCGATGGCATCGAGGATCTCGCCGCCGGCCTCATGCGCGCGAGCGAGCTCGCGTCGGTGGCCGAGCGCGTGACGAATCGCGCGACGCTCCTCGCGCTCAACGCGGCGCTCGAGGCGACCCGCTCGGGTGGCGAGGCGTTCGGCGCGATTGCGGAGGAGACGCGCCAGCTCGCGGAGTTCGCTCGCGAAGCGACGGACACCATCACGCGGCTCGCGGGCGAGATCGAGATCAAGGTGGGCGAGACGATCACGGCCATCCACGCGACGAGCGAGGACGCCAAGGCCGCGCTCGCGACCGCGGGAGGATCGCCCGCTCCGCGCGCATCGTCGGTCGCGACGGAGATCCAGCGCCTGTACGAGCGCGCCACGGAGCTCCGCGCGGGATTCTCGGCCGGTGCGGCTCGTCCGGAGCCCGAGTCTCCGGCTCCCAGGAAGCGGCGCGATTCGGCGCGCGCGCACGGGAACGGTTGACCTTGGAATCGTTCGACACCCCCGTCCCGGGATCGGTGAGCTCCGCCGAGCGACTCACGCGCATCACGGCGACCTACGGCTCCCTCATCCACGAACAGGTGGAGTTGACGCGCCGCTTCCTCGGACAATCGGACCCGGATCTCGCGATTGGCGACGGGCCGCTCGTCGAGGAGGCGATCCGCCTCGTTCTCCGCGGTGCGGAGTGGCTCGAGCTCAAGGAGCTCGTCGAGGCCGTGCAGTCCCTTCGGGACGGAATCGCGCGGATCGGGCAGGTGACGGCCGACAACCGCGGCGAGCTCATCTCCGCCTGCCACGTGGAGCTGGAGACGGAGGAGCGCCTGGCGGGAAGTCTCCGCTCGGAAGGGTTCGGCTCCCTGCTCGAGCAGGCGGTTCTGGTCGAGGACGCGATCGAAGGCATGCGCTCCGAGATGGAGCCGGCCCGCTCGCAGCCGCCGCGCTCGCTGTTCGACGAAGGCGCGGCCGGCCTCGGGCCGCACGGCAACCTTCTCGCGCTCACCGTCGAGATCAAGAGCGCGGTCTCCCATCAAAACGAGAAGATCGCGTCCATCCACGACATGGCCGGCGGCGCGCTCCACACGCTCCTCACCACGATCTCCGAATGGGAGCAGGGCCGAAAGGGGCAGCCGCTTCGCCCTGCCGATGCCGCGGCGGACGACGCCGATGAGCGCTCCCTCGCGATCTATCGTGGACTCCAGAGGTCGGAGGCGGAGATGCGCTCCCTCATCTATGAGGTGGGACGGCTCCTCGGCACGCAGTACTCGCTCGAGCGCCGTGCGCGCGACCTGGACGAGCACCTCCTGTGGGAGTTCCTCGACCCGCTCGACCGCTTCGTGGACGACCTCTTCGAGGCGGTGGGCCGCCGGAAAGGAGCGCCGGCGGTCCTCAGGGTGCAGACGGGGGGCGTGGGCTTCGAGCCGGAGATCGGTTCCATTCTCATCCCCATCCTGGCGCGCCTCCTCGAGACGAGCGACGTGCCTCCGGCTGCGAATGGCGCTCCGGAAGTCCAGGTGGCGGCGGCGCGCGAGAGCCTCGAAGCGATGATCGCGGTCTCGGGCTTCACCCGCCTCGATCCCGAAGCGCTCACGATGCTCGAGAACGCGCTCGAGGATCTGGCCGGGTTCGTCGAGGTGAGCGGGGACGACATGGTCGCGCTTCGCATCCAGTTCTCGATGGCGCGCGCGCTTCGAAGCTTCCTCATCGTCGAGGCCGCAGGCCACAAGCTGGCGCTTCCCTGGAGCGCGGTTGATCGCGTGGACGCGAACGGCGAAGTGCCGGAGGAAGACGCCGACCTGCCGGCACTCGCGCTTCACACGCTCTTCGCAACGGCGACGGGGCGTCGGAGCGCATTGGGAGAGCCGGACCAGGCGCGTCCCGTCGCCCTTCTTCGCTCCGGCGGCCGGATGACGCGCATCTCGTTCGACCGCATCGTCTGGAGGGAGAGCGCGCGATGGTCGCCGCTTCCGGCGCAGCTCCGCACGACCGACGAAGTGCTCGGCGGGATCGTGGCTCCGGACGGCGCGATCACGCTCGTCCTGAACCCCGCCGCCATCGCGGATCGGGCGCGGAAGGCGGTGGCGGCGTGAAGGCGCTCAAGATCGAACGGGCCGGCGCGGAACGTTTCCACTTCGTGCTCGAGGGGACGATCGATCCCGCGGGAGCGCGCTCGGTGGACCGCCTGCTCTTCACCTGCCAGGCAAGGGGCGCACGCGACGTGCGGCTCGATTTCACCGGCGTGACCTCGATCTGCACGCTGGGGACGGCGGTGCTCGCCCGGCAGGGGAAGGTGTACGAGGAAACGGAGCGGCGCATCCACGTGGTGGGGCTCTCGAC
>DATEOQ010000386.1:0-2226 GCA_035273905.1 Candidatus Eiseniibacteriota bacterium
GGCCTTCACCAGCACGGCGACGCCCATGGGCTCGGCGCCGCGCCTCAAAGGAAGCGTGAGCACGCCGCCCAGCAACGTGCGCGGGCGATTGCCCCACTCCTCCGGGACGAACACGGACTCGGTCACGCCCTCGAGGAACGCAGGCGCCTCTTCGGCGCACGCCTGGCCCGCGACGCCCTGCCCCACCTGGAGCCGTGGTCTGCGACCCACGACGGGAGTGTTTCCGAGGGCCCACGGATAGAGGACCTCGGTCCGCGGGTCGAGCACCCAGAGATTCAGTTCCGAGAAGGAGCCGGTGCTGAGCAAAAGGTCGCGCGCCCGGCGCACGAGGGCGTCGCGTTTGAGGAGGGCGAGCTCTCGGGAGGCGCGCACGAGGAAGCGAAGGCGATCGACCTCCGTACGCACGGGCGTGGGCAGCGTCGCTTCCCCGCTCATCGCCTCCGACGGCTCCGAGCCGTTGTGTCTCCGCGGGGTCCCTTCAGCTCCTCGAGGTAGGCGCGAAGCTCGCGCGGTCCGAGATGGTCCGCCCGCCAGAGCGCGCGGAAGACGCGCTCCGCGACCGCGGCATAGCGCGGCGTCGATTCGAGCGTCCGCGCGAACACGCGCCGGCGCTCGCCGCGCGACATGGCCGGGAGACCCCGGCGATTGAGCCGGCCGTCGATCCACACGTTCCAGAGCTCGTTCAGGGCTTCACGATCCGACTCCGGATGGCCGGAGAGATCGACGCCCGATTCGTGATCGTCTTTCAGGTGGCATAGCTCGTGGAGGCAGGCCTCCTCGAAGCTGCGCGCGGAGAACTGCCGCACCATCAATGGAGGAGTTCCGGAGCGGCGCGCCCAGGTGCGCGACCACATGCGGCGCCGCTTCGGCGTCACGAAGTTGCCGAGCGCGAACCAGAGCCGCGCGGCGCGATGGTCGTGCGTGTTCCACTCGATGTACGCGTGGTCGTCCCGATTGGCCGCGTCGATGAAGACGTGCAGGTCGTGGATCACGCCCGCGAGCCCGAGCTCGCGCACCGCGTTCGCGAGCACGCGCTCCGCCGGCTCCCGCAGCGTGAAGTCGGGTGGATTCCAGCGGACGCGCAGCGCGGCGCCGCTCCCCTCACTCGCCCCCCGTCGCGACATCACTCCGCCAGATGCGTGACCGCGATGTGGAGCGCCGCCAGTCCGACAAGGATGGCGATGGGATGGATGCCGAGGAGTCCGCTTCTCGGCTTCTTCTCCGGAATCGTGGGACCAAGAGGATGCTCGCCCTGAGGCTGCGCCTGCGTCGTCGGAGTCGGAGATGCCTCCGGGTTGGTCAAGAGCACGCCCGACGGCATGAAGAGCGTATCGGGCTTGGCGCCGGTGTGGACCGAATCGGCCGTCGCGCCCGGAGGAACCGCGTTCAGAGTATCGGGCCGGAAGCCGGGCGTTTCGTCCAGAGCCGGAGACTGCGGCGCGTGCGAGGTGTCCGGGGACGCCTGCTGCGGCGCGGTGGAAGGCACGACGTCGAGCGTGTCCGCGTCGTCCTCCGCGTCATCGGTCGTGTCCGGGAGCTGGAACGGCTGATCGACGGAGGCCTGCGCGAGCTGCTCGAGGTCCCCGGGGGCGGGCGGCGCGTCCGCGGAGCGTGCGCCGGTCAATGCGAGCAGCGTCGCGGCCGCGGTCACGAGGACCGCCGCGCGCGCGAGCCAAAGTCGCAACGACATCTGGGTGCGTTCAACCGTCGCCAATACTCGCCCTTCCCATGGACCCGCGGCATCGTTCCCACCCCCCTGGCCGGATGGCGCTCGGCGCAGCATGCGCGATGCCTGGATTTTAGACGACGTGGAGCGCGGGGTGGTCTGGAAAGATCAGCGGCCCGAGCGGAGCACGTCGAAGCGGTCGCCATCCAGGAGCACTCCATCCCGGAAGCGAAGCGGCGGGCCCGCGGGACCGTAATACCAGTGCTCCTCGGTATGCCCGTACGGCGTGAGCAGCACCCTCCCCGTGGGATACCCCAGCTCGTCGAAAACGAGCCGCATATCGTCGGGCAGGTGGTCCCGCCAGTACTTCATCTTGAGGCTGTGGAGGAGGAGCTTCTCCTGGTGCCTCACGTTCCCCGACCACCACTCCTGGCTGCGCAGGAAGTACACCGAGTCGGCGTCCATGTAGAGGATCTGCGTGGGTCCGACGACGGTGGGCGGAGGGGGCTCGGAGCGGGCGAGACAGGTGAGGACGATGCCCAGGGCCAGGATGGCGAGGG
>DATEOQ010000387.1:0-5022 GCA_035273905.1 Candidatus Eiseniibacteriota bacterium
GAGGTCGTGGCTCAACGCGATCCGGATCGCCTGGAGCCGGGTCGAGGCGGCGGAGGACGTCTCGCCGGACCCGATGCCGCGCTTGCCGGCCCCCTCGGGGTGTGGCCGGTCCTGGCTCATCGGACGGCCTCCTCGTCCAGCGCGCCACTCTCCAGCGCGATGAGCGCCGACGCGAGCGCGTCCCGGATGTCCCCCGCAATCATGCCCCGCCGTCCCTGGCGCCGCGCCGCGATGTCTCCCGCGAGCCCGTGCACGAAGCACGCGACCGCCGCCGCCTCGGGCGGGTCCATGCCCTGCGCGAGGAGCCCCGCGATGGTTCCGGTGAGCACGTCGCCCGCGCCCGCGGTCGCCATCCCCGGATTGCCGGTCGCGTTCAGGATCGCGGGCTCGCCCGGCGCGACCGTCACCATCGGCACGCACTTCAAGCACACGATGGCGCCGCTCGAGGACGCGAACGACCGCGCCCAGCCGATGGGATCCTTGGCGACCTCGGGAATGGATGTGCCGGCGAGGCGTGCCGCCTCGCCATAGTGCGGTGTGACGATGAGCGGACCGTGCGTGCGTTTCAGGCCATGCCCCTCGAACGCGTTCAGGCCGTCCGCGTCCAGCACTACGGGAGCGTCGATCCGCGCGACCAGGTCGCGCACGAGCTCCGAGGTCTCGGGATCGCGCGAGAGGCCGGGCCCGATCGCGACCACGTCGGCGCGCAAGGCTTCGGCGAGGATGGCGTCGAGCGCATCCCGGGCGAGGGATCGGGACGCCGTCTCCGGACAGGGCCGCTTCACCACCTCGGCCACACGCGATTCCAGAGCCGTGATCCCGCTCTCCGGCACCGCCGCGACCGAGTAGCCGGCTCCGGACCGGAGGACCGATTCGCCGGCCATCGCGACCGCGCCCATCAGTCCGTGGCTTCCGCCGACGACGAGCACCCGACCCACCGAGCCCTTGTGCGCGTCCGGAGCGCGCCGCGGCAGGAGGGATCGCGCCCAGCCGGCCGTCGCGACCGCGACCGAGGGACGTCCCGAGTCCACGAGATCGGGCGGAATTCCGATGTCGGCGACTTCGACCAGCCCCGCGTGCTCGCGCCCCGGCTCGAGGCGAAGTCCGACCTTGGGAAGCGCGAGCGTCACGGTGACGTCGCTGCGGAGCGCGGGAATCTCGACGTGCCCGGTCGTGGCGTCCACGCCCGAAGGAATGTCGATCGAGGCGATGGGTTTTCCGGAGGTGACCGCGAGCTCGATCGCCGCGGCGATCGCGCCGCGCGGCGCCCCCTTGCTGCCGGTGCCGAGGAGCGCGTCCACGAGGAACGCCGCCTGGCTCGCGGCGTCCGCGGCCTCGCTCCCCGGGCCCCACGCGCGGGCGTCGGGGAGGAAGGTCACCGGAATGCGGGCCCGGGAGCAGCTCTCGTACTGCGCGCGCGCGTCCGCGGAGAGCGAGTCCTCGTCCGAGGCGACGAGTGTGCGCACCTGGAAGCCGGCGGTCTTCAAGTGCCGCGCGGCCACGAAACCGTCCCCGCCGTTGTTCCCCCGCCCGCAAAGGATGAGCACCGGGCCGTTCGAGCCGGCTGTGCGCGTCGCGGTCCGGGAGGCACGGGGGGCCGCGCTCCGGGCGCGTCCGCTGTCGGCGGAACGCCACCAGCCGACGATGCGCCGCGCCGCCTCCTTCCCCGCGCGCTCCATGAGCGTGAGCGAGGGGACGCCGCGCGCGATCGCGGCGCGGTCGATCGCGATCATCTCCTCGGCCGTGACGACGCGCGACGTGGCCGGGGGCAGGCGCACGCTAGTCCTCGATGAGCACGACTGCGACCGCGTGGGTCTGCGCGTGGGAGAGGGAGAGATCGACCTTGCGGTGCCCCACGAGGGCGCGGGCGTTCCCGTGAAGCTCGAAGGTGGGACGGGGACCTTCGCTACGGACCACCTCGACCTCGAGCCAGATGGAGGCCTTCCCCACCTTGAGCGCCTTCGCGAACGCTTCCTTCGCGGCGAAGCGGACCGCGAACGACTCGGCCTGGCGGGCGCGCCGCAGGCAGTAGTCGATCTCGCCGGGGGTGTAGATGCGCTCCACGAACTTGTCGCCCCAGCGCAGGATGGCCTCGGCGATCCGCCTTACATCGACGATGTCGACGCCGACCGAGACCAGGCTCAGTCCCTGCCGTTCGGGCCGTCCGCGGCCGAAACGAACGCCCCGTTCAGCGCGTCGACGATGGAGACGAGCTCGTAGACGTCGTTCAGCTCGTAGTCCGCGCCGGAATTCACCGTTCCGAACGTGTCGCCATAGCGCGCGAACGCCGTTCGGAGCCCGACCGACGCGGCGCCGGCCACGTCCCGCTCCGGCCAGTCCCCGATCATGATGGCCTCCTGCGGCGCGATGCCGAGCATCTCGATCGCGCGCTGGAATGGCTTCGGGCTCGGCTTCCTCTCCCCCGTGTCCTCGAACGCGACCACGGTGTCGAAGAGGTGATGGAGCTGGAGGTGGGCGAGCCGCATGAAGGCCTGGAGCCGGGGAGCGTCGGAGACCACCGCGAGCTTGAGCCCCCGCTTCAGGAGCTCGAGCAGCGTGAGGTTCACGTGGGGATAGAGGACGAGATAGGAGTCGCGGGCCCTACGGTAGGCCACGATGCCGGAGCTCAGGATCTTGTAGTCGATCCGGCCGAGGGCTTCCTTCAGGAAGATGTCGAAGACCTGCTGGTACTCGATCCCCTCGCGCTCGTAGACCTGATAGATGCGTGAGGCGACTTCGTCGCGCGGGAGCGCCAAGCCGGCGTCGCGCATCCCGTCGACGGCGGCGTCGATGGCGGCCCGCTTCATCTTCATGAAGTCGGTGAGCGTGTTGTCGAGATCGAAGATGATGGCTCGGATCACGAGGGTTCCGATGGGCCAAGGTCCGCCCGCACGAGCGGGACGGGTCGCGTCAGGGGCGGAGCGAAGCTACTTGCTCGACGGACCGATGGCGCGGCCCAGACTGATCTCACCGTTGTCGATACGGACGTTGAAGCCGCAGGTGGGGTTGGTGCAAACCCAGGCTTTGAAGGTGATCGGGGCGCCGTCCCTGCCGTAGTCCGAAAGCGGTATCAAGACTCCCGAGGAACACTTCCGGCATTCCGGAAACTTCACTGCTTCCATACCGTTGGTCCTCCCCCTCCGCACGGAATCCCCTGCGAGGCGCGGCTGCTCCACCTCACCCCAAGGCCCGATCGTCCTCCGACCCCCGGAGGGGTGTCAAGCACAAATCACGTTATTTCAACGAAATGGATGCGCTATCCTGCCCGACGGGTGCGGCCTGTTCGTGGACCGGGCACGTTTCGGAAGGAGGAATACCCCTGAGCCAGGGATTGATCGACGATCATCTCACGTACTTCCAGGAGCTTATCGAGCTCGGCCGGGAGACGCTGCCGCAGCGGTCGGTCGAAGCGGCCCGCAAGGGGCTCGGCCGTTCGGCGGCGGCCTTGGGCCTAGAACTCGTTGAAACCGCGTCACCTGTCCCCACCTTCCTGCTCCTTCCTGCGGGCGGGGCCACGCCCGGCCTGACGGTCTTCGGGTCCTGGAGCGCGGAGGCCCACCCGGTGGCTCCCGCGGCGGCGGAAGGCGGGGAGCGGCTCGCGCTCGCTGCCTCCTTAGGCGCTCTCGCGGCGGTCATGGCATCCGGGAGCCTCCCCGGACCACCCGCGATGGTGGTGCCTCCGGGCGCCGGGCATGGATCCGTGGTGCTCCGGTCGGTGCTCGCCGAGCATCGCCCCTCGCTCCAGGCGAAGGCGGCGTTCTGGCCCCGGGTCGGATCCATCGCGCCGCGGCGACGCCGCGTGTTCCTGGGCGGGCGGGGGCTCGTGGTGTTCGGCCTCTGGGGCGGCGCGACCAATCCCTACACGCTCCGTGACCGCCTCGTAGCGGAGCTGGCGGACGCCGCGTACGGCCCACGGCCCCTCGACTTCGAGCTCCTCCGAAAGCTCGCGGGGGAGCCGGACGCACTCGACTTCCTGGAGGAGGCCGTCGCCGAGCCGATGGCGGGCGAGGGGGAGGAGCGGCTCCGGCACTGCCTCTTCGCGCCCATCGGGCGCGTCGCCAAGCCACCCGTGGCGCACCCGGATCGTCCCCGGGCCTGGGTCACGATCGAAGGAGCTGAGAACATGGAGCCGGCCGCGGTCGTGGAGCGCGCCCGCGAGCTCGCGTCCGACTCGCGGGTGGAACAGGCGGAGGGTTTCTTGTGGGACCGCCTCAACCTCTACCACCCGTCGGTCCAGGCGCTCATCCATACCGCGAAGGCTCGCTCGCTGGGGGCGGAGATCTGGCCCGCCGCGCCATGGGTCACCGCCTCGGGATTGTTCACGCATGCGCTCGGCCTGCCGCTGGCCGAGTGGACCGTGCCCCTTTTGACCGGCACACGTGTCCGCGCTCCGGGTGTCGAGGCGTATCGATTGGTTGTCGATGAGCTGTCGGAATTGTTCGTTCGAGGTGTCGAAGCGAAGTCGCATTGAGCCCCGTGACGTACTCGATCGTACGGCTCTGTACCATCGCGACCGCGTTACTGCCTCCAATCCCTTGTGGCTCAATAATTACCGATCCCATTAACCGAACCGTTGCATCGCCTTAAGCGAAGTTCGACAGGCGTGACATCGATGGCACATGGTATGCGGAGATTCGCGAGACAGGGGGGCGGCCGTTGTACAGCAAACGGTAGCCTGAGGTGTCTTGAGATGATGATGATGCGAAAGCTGGGCCTGGTAGCGGCAAGTCTCTTCATCGCGCTGCCACTGCTGATCGCGTAGCAAGCAGCGAAGCCGGGGCGGGGAAGCCCGGTGGACGCTGATGACGCACTTGCGTCGCGTATCGAAATGCCCTGACCCCCCACGTGATACGCGACGACACCCCCCGGGAGCCCCACGCTCCCGGGGGTCTTTTTTTGTGTCCACGGATCGAGTCGCGCGGCCTTGCGGGGTGAGACCTACAGGTCCTGACGCTGCCGTAGATCCCCGAGTGAGTAGAACGTTCCCCGCCAGACGACCCCGCCGCGCACGAGCGTCAGGAT
>DATEOQ010000388.1:0-6858 GCA_035273905.1 Candidatus Eiseniibacteriota bacterium
CCGCCCAGGTACTTCGTGGTCGAGTGGAGGACGACGTCCGCCCCCAGCTCGAGCGGCCGCTGGAGCGCGGGCGAGGCGAACGTTCCATCCACGAGGAGGAGCGCCCCGGCGCCTTTCGAGAGCGCGGCGATCGCGCGGAGATCGAGGATCTGCATCATGGGGTTGGTCGGGCTCTCGGTCCAGACGAGCTGCGTATTCGGACGGAGCGCGTGCTCGAGAGCGTCGAGGTCGGTCATGTCGACGAACGACGCCTCCATGCCCCACCGCGGCACGTACTCGAGCGCCATGGTGCGGAACGCGTAATAGAGATCGCGATGGAAGAGGATGTGCGCGCCAGGTTCGAGCGCCTGGAGGCACGCGGCTCCCGCCCCCACCCCGGAGCCGAACGCGAGCGCCACCTCCCCTCCCTCGACGGCGGCCAGCGCTTCTTCGAGCCGCGACTGCGTCGGATTGGATTCGCGGACGTAGATGTGCCCCGCCGCGTGCGGCTCCCCCGCGGGGCCGTGCTCGAAGGTCGTGGAGAGGTGGAGCGGCGGCGCGATCGCGCCGGTCGCGGGATCGGGTTCTCCCCCGGCATGCACGGTGCGCGTCTCGAATCGCATCGGTGGATGCTGCACCGGCTCGCGCGGCGGGATCAAGACTTCTCTCGGGCCGGGGTCGTAGCCGCGGTGTCGCGCTCGGCGCTCCGCGCCCGGAGCATTCGCCCCGCGATGGCCAGGCCGACGCCCCCCAGGATGAACACCGCGGACAGGATGAGGCGTCGCGTCGGTTGCTCCCCGAGGAACACGATGCCTCCGACCGCCGCGATCAGGGGCACGGTGAGCTGAAGCGCCGCCGCCTGCAGCGAGTTCAGCTTGGGAAGCGCCGCAAACCACGCCGCGTACCCCGCGCCGGAGGCGAGGATGCCGGACGCGCAGGCGAGGAGGAGACCATGCGTCGAGACGTGGAATTGGCCCAGCGGTGCCGCCACCGCGAACGCGGCCAGCGCCATGGGCGCGGACCGCGCGAAGTTGGACGCCGTGTCGCCGACCGGGTCGGTCGAGCGGCGCCCTCGCAGCGAATAGAGTCCCCACGCGATGCCCGCCAGCGCCATGAGCGCGGCGCCTAGGGCCGGCGGAGCGGAAAGGCCGGGCTTCATCAGATGGGCCAGCCCGGCGAGGGCGACCGCGATCCCGTTGATCTCGAGCCAGTGAATCCGCTCGCGCGAGACGACCGCTCCCAGAAACATCGTCGCCTGGACCGTGAAGAACAGAATGAGCGCTCCGGTCGCCACGCCGAGAGAGACGTACGCCAGCGAGAACGGCAGGGCGTAGAGGAAGAGCAGGAACGCGGACGCCCACGAGCCGGCGTGAGAGCCGCCGCGCGCGCGCTTCCGAGCCAAACCGGCGATGACCGCGAGCGCGATCGCCCCCGAAAGGAGCCGCGCGGCCGTGAAGGAGGCGGGGTCGATCGCGCCCGGCCGGAGCGCCACGCGACAGAGGATCGAGTTCGCCGCGAACGCGACGAGCGCGACGATCGTAAGAAGCGCTGTCACGATACGCTGCGTCCGGGATTCATCGACGCCGAGAATAGCAGGCTGTGCCTTCCCGGCAAGGCCCCCGCGGGACTTCCCGCCTTGACCCTGACCAACCCGAAGCCCAGACTCGAAGAAACAGGTGTGGGTCGCCTCGAACGGTAGCTTGGGGCCGCCCGCGAATCATGGGGACAGAGAGAGGCGGAGTCATGACCGAAGCCCAGGGTCCCGAGTCGGGCCACCTCGTCGTCGTCGGGTCCTCCGCCGGCGGCATCGAGGCCCTTGGCATCCTCGTCTCCGGCATCTCCGTGGACTTCCCCGCCCCTATCGTCCTGGCGCAGCATCTCGACCCGAACCGGCCGAGCCAGCTGTCGGGGATCCTCGAGCGTCGCAGCACGGTGCCCGTGGTCACCGTCACGCAGAACACGCCACTCGAGCCCGGTCACGTGTATGTGATTCCGTCCAACCGTCACGTGGTGATCCGGGACGGACACGTGGGTCTGGAAGAAGACCACAGTGATCGCCCGCGCCCCTCAATCGACCTCCTCCTCTCCACGGCCGCGCGCTCCTATGGCGAGAACCTGATCGCGGTCATCCTCACCGGCTCGGGCTCGGACGGCGCGGAAGGCGCCGTCGAGGTGAAGGAAGCGGGCGGCTGCGTCGTGATCCAGAATCCGCGGACCGCCGCGCATCCCTCGATGCCCGCCGCGCTCCCTCCCACCGCGGTCGATCACGTGGCGGATATCGGGCAGATCGCACCGCTGCTCCTCGACATCCTGCGCGGCACGGTGATCGAGAAACGGATGGAAGCCGTGGACCACGGCGCGCTGGACCAGGTGCTCTCGATCGTCACGCGCCATGGCAACATCGATTTCCGCCAGTACAAGTCGACCACGATCCTTCGCCGATTGAGCCGCCGGATGGCGGTCAATCACACGCACACGCTCGAGGAGTACCGCGACTTCATTGACACGCACCCCTCGGAGGCCGCGGAGCTCACCAAGTCGCTCCTCATCAAGGTCACCGAGTTCTTCCGGGACGCCGAGGCCTTCACGTTCCTCGAGAACGACGTGGTCCCCAAGGTGATCGAGGCGGGGCGCGAGCGCGGGCGGGTGCTCCGGCTGTGGTCCGCGGGTTGCGCGACCGGCGAGGAGGCGTATTCGATCGCGCTCCTCTTTGCGAACGCGCTGGGGCGCGAGCTGCCCGAGTGGAGCGTGAAGATCTTCGCGACCGATGTCGACGATGATGCGATCAGCTACGCCCGGCGCGGCTTCTATCCGACCTCGGTGCTTCGCAATCTCTCGGCCAGCTACAAGGCACGATTCTTCGAGCCGGTGGACCACGGCCTCAGGATCAGCAAGGCCCTCCGGCAGATGATCATCTTCGGCCAACAAGATCTGGCGCGCGGCGTTCCGTTCCCGCGCATCGACCTCGTGACGTGCCGGAACCTGCTCATCTACTTCAAGCCGGATCTCCAGCAGGCGGTGCTGGATCTCTTCGCCTATTCGCTCCACCAGACCCAGGGCTACCTGTTCCTCGGCAAGGCGGAGACCGCACGGCCGTCCAAGTCGGTGTACGAGATGGTCAACAAGAAGTGGAAGATCTACCGCTGCGTGAGCGGGCCGCTTCCCATTCCCGTCCGGGCTCCCGCGGACCCCGTGCGACGGGAGCCACCCCCGCCGCTCCCGCCGGTGGGTGACGCCGTGCGTCCGGATCAGCGATTCGCCGACGAGGCGGACCTCCGCCGTACCAACGAGCTCTTGCTCCGGTCGCTGCCGGTCGGGACCTGCGTCATCGACCGGAACTACCGGATCATCACCATCAACGCGAGCGCGCGGCGGCTCCTGGGAGTCCGCGAGACCGCGATGGACCATGACTTCCTCCACACGGTCCGGGGCCTTCCGTACAGCGAAGTGCGCGGTGCGATCGACCGGACGTTCCGCGAGCGGGTCGTGACCGTCCTGTCCCAGCTCGAAATGTCCGAGGGCCTCGGTGAGGCCCGGTTCCTCACGCTTCAAATGATTCCCTTCGAGGGGGCGGGCGTCGACTCCATCCTGGTTTGCGTCGAGAACGTCACGGAGCTCGTGCAGACGAATCGGCGGCTCGAAGCGGTCCAATCCGAGCAGAACCAGCTGGCGGAGGAGCTGGGGGCGGTCAACCACCGTCTCGGCGAGATGAACAAGGATCTCCAGGACGCGAACGAGGAGCTCCAGGCCGCCAACGAGGAGATGATGCTCGCCCAGGAAGAGCTCCAGGCGACGAACGAGGAGTTCGAGGCCACGAACGAGGAGCTCCAGGCCACCAACGAGGAGCTGGAGACCAACAACGAAGAGCTCCAGGCCACCAACGAAGAGCTGGAGACGACGAACGAGGAGCTGCAGGCACGCACCTCCGAGCTCCAGGAATTGACCCACGTTCTCACGGGTGAGCGGGGCCGGCTGAGCGAGATCGTGGAGCAGGCTCCGTTCCACGTGATGGTCCTCCGTGGACCGAACCTGGTGCTCGAGAACATGAATCCTCCGTTGGGCGAGCTCTTCCAGGCCCCGGTCGTGATCAACCGTCCGTTCGAGGAGGTCTGCACCGACCCGGCGCTCGAGCCGGTGCGAATCGGCGTGCGCCGCGCGTTCGTAGAGGGACGTCCCTGGTACAGCGACTGGATCCGCCTCGGCTCGGGCGATCGGGTGCGCTACTTCCAGTTCGCGGCCGTGCCAACGCATGAGCAGGACGCCAGCGTGGACGGAGTCGTCGTCTACGTGGAAGATGTCACCGAGCGGCGCAAGCACGACGAGGCGGACAAGCTCGCCAAGATCCGCCTCATGCTGGACCACGCGAGCCAGCTCCCGATGGGCCTCTTCGACGGCACGGGCATCCTGGTGCACGCGAGCGAGCAGTACCTGGTCATCTTGCAACGCCTGCGCCACATCGAGCCGAGCGCGGCCATCGGCCAGCACTGGTCGCGGCTCTGGTTCGGACAGCCCGAGTTCCTTGGAGCGTTCGACGAGGTCGTCCGGACCGGGCAAACCCAACGGCTCCAGGAAGTGCGCGCGGCCAATGCGGACGACCGGACCGTGTGGGACTGCACCCTCATTCCAATCACGCCCGATCAGGGGGGACCCTTGGACCACGTGGTCCTCACCTGCGTCGAGATCACCCGGCCCATTCTCGCCCGCGAGGCGCTGGAGCAGGTCGATCTGCTGAAGGACAGCTTCCTGTCGCTCGCGAGCCACGAGCTCCGGACCCCGCTCACGCCGCTCGCCGCGTATGTCGAGGTGCTCGCCCATCTGATCGCCGAGAAGCGGCGCGGTCCGGAATGGGAACGCCAAATGGGCGACATCGTCGCGAAATTCCGCCGACAGATCGAGTACCTGTCACGCCTCACCGAAGACCTCGTCGACATCTCCCGGATCCGGTCCGGCCGTCTCTCACTCGATCAAAAACCCGTGGATCTGAAGCAGGCGGTCGAGGATGGTCGCGATCAGGCGGTCGCGATCGGGCGCGGGGTCGCGGTGGAGGTCGAGGTCGAGGACGGCAACCTGATGGTCGATGGGGACGAAATGCGCCTCGCCCAGGTCGTCTACAACCTGCTTTCCAATTCGATGAAGCACGCCCCCCGGAGTGAACGCATCCAGGTGCGCGTGCGCGAGCGTAAGGAAAACGGCCAGGCGTGGGGCCGGGTCGAGGTCGAGGACAAGGGCCCGGGCATCCCCGAAGCGTACCGGGACGACCTCTTCCTGCGCTTCCTGAGCCCCACCCGCGGTCGCGGAGCGCGTTCCGGGCTCGGGCTCGGGCTCTTCATCTCAGCGAGGATCGTGGAGCAGCATGGCGGGCACATCGGCGTGGAGCACCTGTCGCCGGGGACCCGCGTCTGGTTCGAGGTCCCGGTCATGCCCCCGCCGGGGGGGCCGACTCCTAAGGCGTGATCGGAACGAGCGGCCCCGAGCCCGTCCCTGCTGGACGGCATCGCTCCAGGGTGTCGTACAGCTTCGCCCAATCCGTCGGCTTTCGGATCACCGCGATGGCGTCCAACTCGCGTCCACTTTGATTCACGTCCGCCTGGGAAGCGGCCGAGTGGATGACGATGGGTGGCAGGGGGATCAGATCCGACAGCCGGCCCACGAGTTCCGAGCTGTCCATGTCGGGAAGCATGAGGTCGAGAAGGATCACGTCGACCGGTCGCTTCAGATCGCGCTCGAAGAGCTCGAGGGTCTCCCGTCCCGTTCGAACCCAATCGACATGGATACCGTGCTGCCGAAGGAGAAGGCTCATCGCGTCGCCCGAATCCGCATCGTCTTCGATGAGCAGCAAATAAAGCGGTCGCATAACGGCCTTCCGTGACATTACTGACGTGCTTCGCTCCTCCTACAGACCTTTGATGCTAGAAGCGGTCCAGGACCGACACCAACCTATTTCGTAATAGGCACGCTCTTTTTTCGCGCGCCAACCTCAAAGCCGATTTTACCGACGTGGCCGTGCAAACTCCCTATCCCACTGCTGGAGCGCGGGTTTAGGTACCAGATTTACGTCCACGAGCCCGAGATGAGCGAACGGGCCGAGGCTCGTTCCCGGCGGCACCGGGAAGGAATCCACGTCCAGATCGGTGAACGTGATCTGGAACCACCCGCGCGCTTCGGCTCGGTCCAGGAGCGCGGCGTGGCGCGTGATGTAGCGCGCCTGCTTCTCCGGCGTCCCCGCAACACCGCTCGAATCGGACGGCCATCCTCCCTCGATCACCATCACGGGGATCGGATTTCCCGACGTGAGCGCCGTGTAGTAGTCGAGCGGAATGCTGTCCGGGTCCGTGAATCCGCCCAGATAGGGATAGGAGGACAGACCGAGCGCCTGCATGAAGGGGAAGTCGGTGCGATCCTGCGCGACACCGACAAACGTCCCCGCCGGCACGAGCTTCCCCCACGCGGTCTCGACCTGCACGGTGCTGAAGAGCTGCACGTTCGCGTCCACGGCCCGCACGTCCGCGGCCGCACCGTTGGCGGCTTGAACGACGGCGTTGTAGAGGGACGCGGGGGCGATGGCGCGGATGAGATTGGTCTCCGACGCGACACCGAGGTAGTCGGGATGCAGGATGGTGTCCATCGCGGTCACGTACGCGCGGTAGACCTGCTGGACCGCGGGCTCCGCCAAACTCCGCCCCGCGTCGACGAGCGGCTGCGAGTCGGCCGCACGGTTCAGTCCATTCGTAGGATCCACGCTCACGACGATGCGAAGACCTTTCGCACGGTAGTAGTTCACGAGTCCGAGCTGGGTTGCGCGCACGGCCGAATCGGCGGGGATGCCGGCGAGGAGGGCGTCCCATGGCGGCTCGCTCAAGACGAGCGCCTGGTCGGCGC
>DATEOQ010000389.1:0-2751 GCA_035273905.1 Candidatus Eiseniibacteriota bacterium
CCTTTCGCTCGACGGAATAGATCCTGATCTTGGACGACGGCGCCGGCGCCGCGGCCGTCTTGGCCGGGGCTGCCTGGACCTTCGTTTCACCCGGTGTCGGGTCGGTGGCTTCGCAAACGGCCGTGCCGGTGAGGACGGCCGCGGCCACCGCGACAGCCAGGACCGGGTCGACGCGTTTCCATTTCATTTTGAAAGCTCCTTCGTTGGGGAACAGCCCCGTCCGAGGCCGAACCTAGGGGTCCGAACCGGAATCTGAGCGTTCGGTTCCATCGCGCTCGCGTTCGTCCCGTCGGCTCCAGTATAGTGCGCACGGTCGGTATCGAGACGCTTGAACCCTCCGACCCCTTCGTACCTTCCATCCCGAATTACGAACATCGAGGAGGCCCGTGACACACCCGGAAGAGGTCCGTGCGACGCTCGCGCTCGAAGACGGGATGTGCTTGCAAGGCTATGGGTTCGGGCGTCAGAGTGAGACGTCGGGTGAGGTCGTGTTTCAGACCGCCCTCTGCGGCTATCAGGAAGTCCTGACCGATCCCTCCTACCTCGGTCAGATCGTCGTGATGACGTACCCCCACATCGGAAACTACGGAGTGAACTTGGACGACGTTGAGTCCGCGGGGCCGCAGGTCGCCGGATTCGTCGTGCGCGAGGCCTCGACCCGCGCCTCGTCGTGGCGCGCCTCGGGCGAGCTGCATCGCTACCTGGACGACGCGGGAATCGTCGGAATCCAGGGGCTCGACACGCGGGCCCTCACGCGGCACATCCGAAACCACGGCGCCAAGCGCGGCATCATCTCCACGGTCGAGCACGACCCCGCGGTGCTGGTGGCGAAAGCGCGGGGCTCCCGGTCGATGATCGGGCTCGACCTCGCGCGCGAGGCGACGTGCGCGGAGCCCTACCGCTGGAGCCACGGCCCGGCCGGATGGCGGGAGCCGGTGCGCGACCTCTTCGCGCCGCCACGCGATCCCTTCCACGTGGTCGCCTACGACTTCGGCATGAAACGGAACATCCTGCGCCACCTCGTGGCCGGCGGATGCGAGGTGACCGTGGTGCCCGCGACGACGACCGCGGCCGAAGCGCTCGCGCTCGGACCGGACGGCATCTTCTTCTCGAACGGCCCCGGTGATCCCGAGCCCTGCGAGTACGCCGTCCTTGCCGCGCGCGAGCTGATCCAGGCGCGCCCCGTCTTCGGCATCTGCCTCGGCCACCAGATCCTCGGCCTCGCCTGCGGCGGCAAGACCTTCAAGCTCAAGTTCGGACACCGGGGGGCGAACCACCCGGTGAAGAACCTCCGCACGGGGCAGGTCGAGATCACCTCGCAGAATCACGGCTTCGCCGTGGATCCGTCGCTCTTCGACGATCCCGCGTACGAGCTGACCCACGTGAACCTGAACGACGGCACGGTCGAAGGCTTCCGCCATCGCGACCTTCCCGTCTTCTCCGTCCAGTACCACCCCGAGGCGAGCCCCGGGCCTCACGACAGCCACTACCTCTTCCGCGAGTTCATCGCCGAGATGGCCGAGCGTCGCGACGGCGGCTCCATCACGGTGGTGCGCGGGCTGCCTCCGGCGATCGCCGCCGGGGCGGGGAGCTGACGGTGCCGCGCGACGCGTCCATCCGCTCGGTCCTCGTCATCGGATCCGGCCCGATCGTCATCGGGCAGGCGTGCGAGTTCGACTACTCCGGCACGCAGGCGGTCAAGGTGCTGCGTGCCGAAGGCATCCGCGTCTCGCTCGTGAACTCGAATCCCGCGACGATCATGACCGACCCCGAGTACGCGGACCGCACGTACGTCGAGCCGCTCACGCCCGAGGTGCTCGAAGCGATCCTCGAGAAGGAGCGCCCCGACGCGCTCCTCCCCACGGTCGGGGGCCAGACCGCGCTCAACCTCGCAGTCGAGCTGTCGCGCCGCGGCGTCCTCGACCGCCTGGGCGTGCGCCTGATCGGTGCGAGCCGCCGCGCGGTCGAGGTGGGGGAGGACCGGAAGCTCTTCAAGGAAGCGATGCGCCGGATCGGTCTCGACGTGCCGCGGAGCGGCTTTGCGCGAACGCGCGAGGAAGCGCTCCAGGTGCTCGAGGAGACCGGGCTGCCGGCGGTCATCCGTCCTTCCTTCACGCTCGGCGGCACCGGGGGCGGGATCGCGTACAACCGCGAGGAATTCGAGCACGCGGTCGCGCGCGGGCTCGAGCTCTCACCCACCCACGAGATCCTGATCGAGGAGTCGGTGATTGGCTGGAAGGAGTACGAGCTCGAGGTGATGCGCGACAAGGCGGACAACTTCGTCGTCATCTGCTCGATCGAGAACTTCGACCCGATGGGGATCCACACCGGCGATTCGGTGACCGTGGCGCCGGCGCAGACCCTCACCGACCGCGAGTACCAGGTCATGCGCGACGCCGCGCGCGCCATCATCCGCGAGGTCGGGGTGGAGACGGGCGGATCCAACATCCAGTTCGCCGTCGACCCGAAGACCGGGCGGCTCGTGATCATCGAGATGAACCCGCGCGTCTCGCGCTCCTCGGCGCTCGCCTCGAAGGCCACCGGGTTCCCGATCGCGCGCATCGCCGCCAAGCTCGCCGTCGGCTACACGCTCGACGAGATCCCGAACGACATCACCGGCGTGACGCTGGCGGCGTTCGAGCCGACGCTCGACTACGTCGTGGTCAAGGTCCCGCGGTTCGCCTTTGAGAAGTTCCCGACCGCGGACCCGGTGCTCACCACCCACATGAAGTCGGTCGGCGAGGCGATGGC
>DATEOQ010000390.1:0-3788 GCA_035273905.1 Candidatus Eiseniibacteriota bacterium
TCGAGCTCAAAGACCTGGGGAGCCACAACGGGACGTTCCTGAACGGGCGGCGCCTGACCGACTCGGCGGCCGTGAAGCCCGGGGATCAGATCCGGATCGGCTCGATCGTGCTGACCCTCCTCCCGACCGCGGCCCCCACGATGGGCATCCAGCAGATCGCGACGATCCTCCTCCCCGCCGAGGCGGTGCAGACGGTCACGCAGATCCCGCTCGAGGTGATCCGGGAGCGCAAGAACACGAAGACCGATCCGGAGAATCTGCCGACCATGATCGGGAGCCGGCTCATGGATCTCATGGAGACCGTCCCGGAAGAGGCGGACACGTACGAGGGACACCTCGAGGTGGTCACGACAGCGCTCCCGCGGATGATCGCGACCCAGACGCCCGACGAGGCGATCCAGACGCTGCCGGAGCTGGTGCAGTGCATGGGACCGCACCGCACGCTGACGCTCCTCCTTTACGACACCACGCGGCGCGAGATGTACCTCAAGGCCGCATGGCCCGCGAAGGCGCTCGAATCGCGCAAGACGCTCCTCACCGCCGACCTCCTCCGCACGGTCATGAACGAAAAACTGTCGCGCATGGTGGAACGGGTGGGCGCGACGACGCTGGACGGGGCTCGAGATGGGGCCGGCGGAGAGAGCTGGGACGCTCTGGATCGGTTGGCCTTCGTCGCTCCCCTGCGCGTGAGCGAGGAGCCGGTCGGCATCCTGTACGTGGGCCGGAGCGACGTCGAGGGAGACGACGCGAGGGCCGCGCTCCACGCGTTCAACTCGCTCGCCACCCTCTTCGCCATGAAGATGGCGCAGTGCCTGGAATTCGAGCGGCGCCTCCGCGAGCACGCGCAGCTCCAGCGCGAGAAGGACCGCATGTCCGACGCCATCGCGATCGCCGCGCGTATCCAGAAGAAGCTCCTCCCCGAGCAGCTGCCCGAGGCCGCAGGGTACGACATCGCCGCGGATCTCTGGCCCAGCCTCGAGACGTCGGGGGATCTCTACGACGTGCTCCGCCTGGGGTCGAACCGCGTGGGCCTCGTGGTCGGTGACGCGAGCGGCAAGGGCCTCGGCGCCGCGCTCCTCATGGCCAACGTCCTCGCGTCGCTCCGGATGAGCTTCACCGACACAGCGTCGCTCACGGACATCATGGAGCGCCTGAACGCGCAGCTCGAGCAGTCGACGGAGCCCGATCACTTCGTGACGCTCTTCCTGGGCCGGCTCGACACGGAGCGCCACGCGCTCGAGTACGTGAACGCGGGACACATCTTCCCCGTGCTGCTCGCGCCAGGCGCGCCGGCCGTGCGTCTCGAGGCGACGGGGATTCCGGCGGGCATGATGGCGGGAGCGCGTTATGGCGTCCGGACCGTGGAGCTCCCGCCGGGCAGCCTTCTGTGCCTCTACACGGACGGAATGCCGGAGGCGGCGCGAACCGGAGGGCCGGAGTTTGGCGAGGAGCGGCTCCACGAGCGTCTGACCCGCTCGATGGGGGATCCTCCGCGAGAGACCCTGGCCGCTCTGCGAAAGGATCTGGACGATTACATGGCGGGCGATCCGCTCGCCGACGATACGACGATGGTCTTCGTTCGGAGGACGGCATGACGCATTCAGTGCGGTGGACCTTGGTTGCGCTCCTGACGGGATGCGCGGTTGCCACGACCGCGTGTCAGCGCAAGGAAGCTGGGATGGAGGAGCATCGGCGCGTGGAGCGCAACGACATGGCCACCCCCACGCCTCCGAGCGCCGAGCCGCCGGCGGCCACGCCGAAGCCGGTCCTCGTCGAATCGCCTCCGAGCGGGGCTCTGATCGTAAGCCCCGTCCGCGTGACCGGCAGGGCGCGCGGATCCTGGTACTTCGAAGCCGAATTCCCCATCCGTGTCCTCAATGCCCATGACGAGATGATTGGAACGGGAATCGCCCGCGCACAGGGCGACTGGCAGACGTCGGACTACGTTCCCTTTGAAGCGTCGATCGTGTTCCGCGCTCCTCCCGAGGACACGACGGGATTCGTCGTGATCGAGAAGAGCAATCCATCGGGGCTCGCCCAGAACGCGGCGGAGTCCCGGGTCCCGGTGCGCTTCCACTAGATGACGGAACCCAACGCCCCGACCCGCTCGCGCCGCAAGGTCTACGTCGTCCTCCCGGTCTACAACGAAGAGGCGAAGATCGGGAGCCTCCTCGACCACATCGACGAAGCGATGCGGGACGCCGACATCCGCTACGAGGTCGTCCTCGTCGACGACGGCAGCAAGGACCGGACGGACGCGATCATCCGCGAGCGCGCTACCACGATGCCCCTCACGCTCATGCGCCACGAGGTGAACAAGGGGCTCGGTGCCACGATCCGGGACGGCCTCTTCGCCGCGGCGGAAGCGGCGGGCGAAGGGGACATCATCGTGACCATGGACGCGGACGACACGCACGCGCCCGGGCTCGTGCTCCGCATGGTGCGCATGATCTCCGAGGGCTACGACGTGGTGATCGCGTCGCGCTATCGCGAAGGCTCGCGGTGCGTGGGGGTCCCGGCCCACCGGCTCGCCTTGAGTCACGGCGCGTCCTGGCTCTTCCGGGTGGTCTTCCCCATTCAGGGAGTGCGCGACTACACGTGCGGCTACCGCGCGTACCGCGCCGCGGCGGTCAAGGCCGCCTTCGCGCGGTACGGCGAGGAGTTCCTCGACCAGGGGGGCTTCCAGTGCATGGTGGATATCCTCCTCAAGCTCCGGCGCATGAACCTCATCTTCGGTGAGGTGCCATTCGTCCTCCGCTACGACTGGAAGGAAGGCGGCAGCAAGATGAACGTGTCGCGCACCGTCAAGGACACGCTGGGGCTCATGTGGAAGCGGCGCTTCGGCGGATGAGCGAGGAGCGGTTCGAGCAGGGGTACTACGACTCGGTCTATCCCAACTACGCGCGGCAGAACCCGCCGAAGAAGCTCCGGTTCTACCGCGAGATGGTCGAGCGCGTGGCGCCCGTCCGCGCTCCGGTGCGGGTTCTCGACATCGGCTGCGCGTTCGGCGCGTTCCTCTCCGCGCTCGACCCGCGCTGGGAGCGCTACGGCACGGATGTGAGTCGCTACGCGGTGGAGAAGGCCACGGCGGCCCTCCCCGACGTCCGGTTCGCCCGCGCCGACATCGACGCGATCCCCTTTCCCGGCCCCTTCGACGTGGTCACGTCCTTCGACGTCATCGAGCACATTCCCTCGCTGGACGCGGTCGCGTCGGCCGTGGAGTCGAGACTCGCGTCGGGCGGCCACTTCGTGTTCGTGGTGCCCGTGTACGACGGCGTGACGGGGCCCCTGATCCACCTGCTCGACAAGGACGAGACGCACGTGCACAAGCGCTCGCGCGATTTCTGGCTCGAGTGGGCGGGTGAGCGATTCGCGCTGGTCGCGTGGTGCGGGATCTTCCGGTATCTGATCCCCGGGTTGGGATACGCCCACATCCCCACGCGACGCCTGCGCCGGTTCACGCCGGCGATCGCGGTGACGGCGCGGAGGAAGGCTTGAGCCGGAAGCCCGGGCGGGCCCCCAGACCAGGACGCAAGTCTGAGCGATCCGGGGGGCCGCGACGTCCCGACCGGCGTCCGGTCTGGACCTTCGTCGTCATCGCGATCATCGCGCTCGTGTCGCTCGCGCGCGCGATCCACCTCAACTTCCCCCTGGAGCGGGACGAGGGCGAGTTCGGCTACATCGCGCAGCAGCTCCTCCACGGGGTACCCGTCTATCTCTCCGCCTACACCCAGAAGCTCCCCGGCTCCTACTTCATGTACGCGATCTTCCTCGCCCTCTTCGGTCAG
>DATEOQ010000391.1:0-3030 GCA_035273905.1 Candidatus Eiseniibacteriota bacterium
CACTCTACGCATCCGCGGGCCTCGCGACTAGGCCCAGGATTGAAGCTCGATGATGTTGTCCTCGGGATCGGTGACGTAGCACCAGGTCACCTTCGTGCCTGAGGCGGTCGTGAGCGTCACGATGTCCCCCACCGGCGATCCTCCGGCCCGTAGCACCTCGTCCCGCGCCTCCGTCACCGAATCGACCTCGAACGCGATGTGTCCGAAGCCGGGTCGGTTCACGCGAGGCCGCTCGGAGTGCTCCAGGACCGAGTAGTGGTAGATCTCGAGCGTGGGCCCGTCCGGCCCGCGGCCCGGAAGCCGGAGGTGAGCTCCGGTCAGCCTCGCTCCCCGCACGCCAGTCCCGCGATCGAGATCCGGGCCCTGGTAGTCCCGTTCCGGCGGCACCGGGACGCAGCCCAGGACCTCTTCGTAGAACTGGGCGAGCGAGCGCCAGTTTCGTGCGATCAGGTTGGTGTGGCTGTACTTGGCTCCTCGGATCATGAACCCTCCCTTTCTCGTGACCGGAGTAGAGTACCCGCCCGGCACACGTGCTAGGCTCAATGGTCCGCTTTCGGGCGGCCCTGTTCTTGACTCCGTGAACCAGGACCAATGAGGGACTCCCCATGCCGTCGCACGGACTTCGCCATGGCTCGAAGCAGTGTCGCCGCAGGGCTCTCACCTGTTCTCTCGCCCTGATCGCGACCTGGACCGTGGCCTTGATGATGACCCCATCCGCCCATGCCCAGGTCATCGCGGCCGGGAATTTGGCCGACCTCACGCTGGAGCAGCTCAGCAACATCGAAGTCACCATCGCGACCCGCCGGTCGAAGCCGCTCTCCGACGTTCCGGCGTCCGCGTACGTGATCTCGTCCGAGGACATTCGCCGCTCCGGCGTGACGAGCCTGCCCGAAGCCCTGCGACTCGCCCCGACCCTCCAGGTGGCTCGCGCGGACGCCAACCAGTACGCCATCACGGCGCGCGGATTCGGCAACGTCCTCGCGAACAAGATGCTCGTGATGATCGACGGGCGGGTCGTCTACTCGCCCCTCTTCTCGGGTGTGTTCTGGGAGGCGCAGGGGGTGATGCTCGAGGACGTCGACCGGATCGAGGTGGTGAGCGGACCAGGGGGCACGCTCTGGGGCACGAATGCGATGAACGGCGTGATCAACGTGGTGACGCGCTCGGCCGAGGAGACGCAAGGGGCCATGATCGACGCGGGCTCGGGGAACCACGACACGGTGATCGGCGCGCGCATCGGGGTCGAGCAGGGGTCGAAGGGACATCTCCGGGGTTACGGCCAGTTCTCGAGCCGCGACGACACCGAGCGTGGAACCAACGTGGATCTGGCGGATGCCTCGGACCGGTTGCAGACGGGCTTTCGCGGGGATTGGGGCGATGCCACCACGTCGATGACGCTGTCGGGCGATCTCTACCGCGGCAACGTCACGCAGCCCTCGGCCGGCAGCGACACGACCCGTGTCGTGTCCGGTGGGAACGTGCTCGGGAACTGGACGCACAACTACAAGACCGGATCGCAGATTCGCGTGCAGGGCTACTTCGATTACACACAGCGGGAGCAGCCGGACGCGATCAACGAGTCGCTCCAGACCTGGGACATCCAGGCGCAGCACGGATTCCGCCCCAGCGAGAAGCACGACGCCGTCTGGGGCGCCGAGTACCGGTATCAGGCCGACCGTGTCGCCAATCTCACCCCGCTCGTCGGTTTCCTTCCGCCCAATCGCGATCTCCGGACGACGTCCCTGTTCGGCCAGGATGTCTTCTCGTTGCACCAGCGCGTGGAGCTGACGGGGGGCGTTCGCTTCGAGCGAAACGAGTTCACGCACTGGGAAGTGCTTCCGAACGCGCGACTCGCCTGGAAGCCGCGCAACGCGCGGCTCCTCTGGGCGGCGGCGTCGCGCGCCGTCCGCGCGCCGTCCCGAATCGATCGCGACTTCGTCTCGCCCGTCACGACGCCGCATCTCTTCCTCGCGGGCGGTCCGGGCTTCGATTCGGAGGTCGCCAAGGTGTTCGAGCTGGGCTATCGCGATCAGCCGACGCAGGAGTTCTCGTTCTCGGTCACCGGATTCCATCACAACTACGATGACCTGCGCTCGCTCACGACGTCCCCGGACGGGCCGATCTTCGCGAACGGGATCGAGGGAACGAACACGGGGGTCGAGCTGTGGGGGAGCTATCGCGCCTCCACGGCCTGGAGATTCACGGCCGGGTGGGTGCAGCAGTCGATCGATCTCGATGTCGCTCCGGGACACACGGCGCTCGCCGGCACGGCCACGCTCGGCAACGATCCCAAGTCGTGGGGGCAGCTCCGCTCGGCGCTCGACCTGGGCGACGTGGACGTGGACGCCGCGCTCCGCTACATGGGCCGCCTGCCCGACCCCGAGGTTCCGTCCTACGCGACGCTCGACGCGCGGGTGGGCTGGCATCCGAAGCGGGACTTCGAGGTGTCGCTCTCCGGATGGAATTTGACCGGAGGCTCCCATCCCGAGTGGGGAGCTCCGGGAGCGCGACCCGAGTTCGAGCGGAGCGTGTTCTTCAAGATCAAGATGGGTTCCTGAGGCGCGTTTCGTCGATGATCCGCTGGATCCTCCTCTCCTCGGCTCTCGTGGCCACCCTCCACGGGCCGGCGCGCGCCCAGAGCGACGCTTCGGATCTGGGGCGCCAGGTGAAAGCCGCCTACCTCTACAAGTTCGCCGGGTATGTGGCGTGGCCGGACTCGCTGTTCCCCGACCCGACCACCCCCGTCCGGATCGCCGTGCTCGGGGACGACAAGCTGCGGGACGAGCTCACAACCATGGTTCTGGGGCACACCGTGAACGGGCGTGCCGTGGTCGTTTCGGGGTACTCCGAGGAGGACTCTCTGGACGGCGTCCACGTGCTCTACGTGGGCCGGCAAGAAACCTCGCGCCTGCCCAGGCTCAGGGACGAGGCTCGCAAACGGTCGGTTCTCCTCGTGTCGGAAGGTGATGACGCCATCGACAAGGGAAGCGTCATCGCATTCGTACTGAGCCGGCGCCGCGTCCGGTTCGA
>DATEOQ010000392.1:0-3596 GCA_035273905.1 Candidatus Eiseniibacteriota bacterium
TCCTTCTCCATCGCGATCGGCGTGATCAGCTCCACCGCCATCTCCACGTTGTCCCCCGGCATCACCATCTCCCGGCCCTCGGGAAGCGTCGCCACTCCCGTCACGTCCGTCGTCCGGAAGTAGAACTGGGGCCTATACCCATTGAAGAACGGCGTATGACGGCCGCCCTCCTCCTTCGTCAAAATGTACGCACTCCCCTTGAACTTCTTGTGCGGCGTGATCGACTTCGGAAGCGCCAGCACCATCCCGCGCTCCAACGCCTCCTTGTCCACGCCTCGCAGCAGCAGGCCCACGTTGTCCCCCGCCTGCGCCTCGTCCAAGAGCTTCCGGAACATCTCCACTCCCGTCACCACCGTCTCCCGTGTCTCCCGGAGCCCGATGATCTCGATCTTGTCCCCAACCTTGATCTTCCCCCGCTCCACCCGACCCGTACCCACCGTCCCGCGACCCGAAATCGAGAACACGTCCTCCACCGGCATCAGGAACGGCTTGTCCACCGCGCGCTGCGGCGTCGGAATGTAGCTATCCACCGCTTCCATCAACTTCAAGATCGGCTCGTTCGCCTTCGCGTCCTTGCCCGCACCATCCATCGCCACCTTCGCCGAGCCACGAACCACCGGAATGTCGTCCCCGGGGAACTCGTATTTCTTCAAGAGATCACGGATCTCCAACTCCACCAGATCCAGGAGCTCCGGATCGTCCACCATGTCGCACTTGTTCATGAACACCACGATGTACGGAACGCCCACCTGCCGCGCCAACAGAACGTGCTCCCGCGTCTGCGGCATCGGACCGTCCGCCGCCGACACCACCAGGATCGCCCCGTCCATCTGCGCCGCTCCCGTGATCATGTTCTTCACGTAGTCCGCGTGACCCGGGCAGTCCACGTGCGCGTAGTGGCGCTTGTCCGTCTCGTACTCCACGTGCGCCGTCGCAATCGTGATCCCACGCTCCCGCTCCTCGGGCGCGTTGTCGATCGACCCGTAGTCCCGCACCGCGATCTTCGGATTGTTCTGCGCCAGGACCATCGTGATCGCCGCCGTCAGCGTCGTCTTCCCATGATCCACGTGGCCGATCGTCCCCACGTTCACGTGCGGCTTGTTCCGCTCGTATTTTTGCTTCGCCATCAGACCAGATCCTCCGTACAGGACTTCGCCGGAATCACACGACGGGCGAGATCACGACCGAACGCGCTCGACCTCTCGCGAAGAATGGATGGAGCCCACGAGCGGAATCGAACCGCTGACCTTTTGCTTACCATGCAAATGCTCTACCGACTGAGCTACGTGGGCGGAGGTGAGGCGCGCGGAACAACCCGAAGCGCAACCGATGCCGACCCGGCACACTTCCGAGCCGACACCGCTCGGCGCCAAACGCTCAATACAAGGCAAAAAACGCCGACCGGCCCTCCTCACTCCATCGAAGAAGGTCGTCGTCGGTGCGAATCGCAAAAGGTACGGACCCGCTAATGACGAGTCAACAAGAAATTTGACTCAATTCGAGGGCGGTTGATTCAGCCCCTTTGGGGGGCTTGGGGCGCGGTCCGGGGTACGGATCTCTCCCCGAAATCCACGACGGAACCCGCGCCGCGGTGGGCCGAGTGAGTTTATTTCTTGCGGTGCAATGCTTTGCGGATGGTGGATGAAGGTGGATAACTGCGCCGGGGAAAACTGGAGCGGGAAACGGGATTCGAACCCGCGACCCTCAGCTTGGAAGGCTGACGCTCTAGCCACTGAGCTATTCCCGCCCCGTTTCGTCACTTGGGGCTTTCGGCCCCCCATCGAGGGGCCGATCCGCTCTCACTTCGATGCTGAAAAATGGTGGGGGAAGGATTCGAACCTTCGAAGGCTAAGACGGCAGATTTACAGTCTGCTCCCTTTGACCGCTCGGGAACCCCACCGGGATGACGTCACTTGGAGCTGGCGAAGGGACTCGAACCCCCAACCGCCTCATTACAAATGAGATGCTCTACCATTGAGCTACGCCAGCTACGCGGGGCACGGGGACCCGGGTCCCGGTCCGCTGGGCCGCAGTGTACGGGTGGCTGGAGCCCGGCGTCAACGCTACGAGCGTGTCGGTGAAGGACTTTCGGACCGGAGGGAGGAGAGGAGGTCCGCGACGGACATCTGGGCGTCCGGCCGCGCGTCGTCGGCGCCGTCCTTGGTCAGCGTGAAGTGGAAGCGGCTCCCTTGGCCAAGCTCGCTCTCCGCCCAGATGCGCCCGCGATGCGCCTGGATGATGCCCTTGCAGATGGCGAGGCCGAGCCCGGTCCCGCCCTGCTCGCGGGTCGCCGATTCCTCGACCTGATAGAACTTCCCGAAGATCCGCTCCAGGTGCTCGGCCGCGATCCCTTTGCCCTGGTCTGAGACCACGATCTCGTACTCCGCGCCGTGCTCCACGAGATCGACCGTGACCTTCCCACCCGGCTTGGAGAACTTGAGCGCGTTCGAGATGAGATTCTCGAGTACCTGCATGATTCGCCCCGGATCGGCGGATACCATGGCCGGCTCGGACGGGAGCCGCGCCTCGACTTCGATCCCCTGACCGCCCGGCAATTGCGGCACCCAGAAGAGGCACTTCGTCACGAGCTCGTTGAGCGAGGTCGGGACGAACTGGATCTGGAGCACGCCCGCCTCGATCTTCGACACGTCGAGGATGTCCTTCACGAGCTGGATGAGACGCTCCACCGACTGCTGGCAAAAGGCGATGAGCTGGCGCTGGTCGGTGGTGTAGGTGAACGCCTTGTTCGCGACGAGCACGTCGAGCGAGCTCTTGATGACCGTGAGTGGGGTGCGCACCTCGTGCGACGCGATGGAGAGGAACTCGCTCTTCGACCGATCGAGCGCCTTCACCTGCTCGAAGAGCCGCGCGTTCCCGACCGCGGCCGAGATCTGCGTCGCGAACACGGACGCGAGCGAGACCGCGTCGTCGTGGAACTGCCCTCGGTCTCCCACCGCGATCAAGGCCCCGATGGTGTCGTCGGTCGCCTTGAGCGGCGCCGCGAGCGCGTACTCTCCGGGCCGCTGCCTCAGCCACGAGAGTCCGGCCGCGTCCATCTCCGCGCGTGAGAGGAGCCGGGCTTCGCCCCCGAGAACGCGGGTCAGGCCTTCGAGCGGTACGGGCGTGGTCGCGAGCTCGTGGGCGCCTGGACCCGAGCCGGCCCAGTGGTGGACCGCTTCGTCTCTCGGGGCAGCGACTCCCGCGAACGCCTCCTCGCCGCCGCAGATGGCGCGCATCCCCTCGGCGACCATCTCGAGCATGACCGGCAGATCGAGGGTCGCGGCCGCGCTCGTGCCGATGCGGTTGAGCTCGCGGAGCCGCCCCTGCTGCGCGTCGTTTCGCCCCCGCGACGACTCGAGCGTCTCGGCCATGTGGTTGAACGCGGTCCCGAGCGCGTCGAGCTCGTGCTTGTGCCCGTCCACGCGGACGCGGGTCGCGAGGTCCCCCTTCGAGATCGCCTCGACCGCGCCGAGGAGATCCTCGATGGGCCGCGTGAGCCATCGCGACACGTAGGTGCTCGCGAGCGCGCTCGCGACGAGGCCGAGGAGGAAGATGCCCACGCACACGTAGGCGAGGAGCCGCGCCTCCGACGCGAG
>DATEOQ010000393.1:0-11152 GCA_035273905.1 Candidatus Eiseniibacteriota bacterium
CTTCCGCGCCGCGGGAAGCGCCGGGTCGACCGTGTCGCCCGTGACCTTGCCGTGGTGGAGGAACGCGTCGATCGTCTCCCGCGGCATCGTGTTGATGGAGTCCGGGCAGGCGAGCTCGTCGACGTACTTGATGTCGGAGTAGGCGGGATTCTTGGTTCCCGTGCTCGCCCAGAGGATCCACTGGGGCCGAGCGCCCTTCGAGCGGAGCGTCTCGAAGGACGGACCGAAGTACCGGGCGCGGTACTCCTCCCAGACGTCGAGGGCGTTCGCGATCGCGGCCGTGCCGCGGAGCGCGAGGAGCCGGTCGCGCTGGGCGGCCTCCGCCTTCTGCGCGCGCGCTTCGAGATCCTTGTCGACGGCGGTGTCGAGGCGGCTCACGAAAAGGCTCGCGACCGAGTGGAGGCCGTCGAGCGATTTCCCGGCGGCGAGGCGGCGCTCGATGCCGCGCCGGTGCGCCTCCGCCACCTGCGCGTACTGCGGCCTCGAGAAGATGAGCGTCACGTTGATGCTGATCCCC
Organism: Candidatus Eiseniibacteriota bacterium; assembly: GCA_035273905.1. Taxonomy (GTDB): domain Bacteria; phylum Eisenbacteria; class RBG-16-71-46; order SZUA-252; family SZUA-252; genus WS-9. The sequence goes on from DATEOQ010000393.1 coordinate 518, forward strand.
TCGGCGATCAGCTCCTCGATCGCGGGGATGCCGGCCGGCGTCGCGGGTACCTTGACGAAGAGATTGGGTCGGCTCACGAGCTTCCAGAGCCGCTTCGCCTCGGTGATGCTCGCGGCGGTGTCGTTCGACATCGCCGGCGGGAGCTCGAGGCTCACGAATCCGTCACGGCCGTTCCCGTTCCGGAACCGGTCCGCGAGGAGATCCGCCGTGCGAATGATGTCGTGGGAGGAGAGGGCGTCGAAGATCTGCTCGGCCGACTTTCCCTCTCCCGCCAGACGCGAGATCGCTTCCGGATACGAATCCTTGTTCCCGCCGATCGCGTTCTTGAAGATCGTCGGGTTCGAGGTGACTCCGTACACCGAGCCCTCGTCGATGAGGCGCTTCAGCTCCCCGGACACGATGAGCCCGTCGCTGATGGTGTCGAGCCACGTGCTCTGACCGAGGTCATGCAGCGCGACGAGTGAGGATTTCATAAAGCGCCTCCTGCGTTGGCTCGGGTCAGGACTTCTTGGGCTCCGCGAGCATCACGGTGCGCCCCTCGGGATCGGCGGTGCGCACGACGCGATGGCCCCAGGGCATGTCCGCGGGAGGACCCTCGAACATCACGCCCTTGGCCGCGAGGGACTCATACGCGCGGTCCACGTCCTTCACCATGAAGTAGAGCGTCGGCTCCTTCGCGGGGCTCGCCTCCCCCATGTCCGGCATCGGGGGCATGAATCCGAGGCTCGAGGTCGCGCCGGTCTGGATCCAGAGGTAGTTGAAATTCGGATCGCGGTTGAAGTTCTTGAACCCGAGGATCTGCGTGTAGAAGCGCTGGATCGCTTCCGGATCGTGCGTTGTGTAGTCGAAGTGATGGCTCATCGCGCCGATGCCGCTCGGCGTGGAGGCCGGAGCCGCGGGGCGTGCGGTGGACGAGGAGCTCCGCGACGGCGCCTTCTTGGCGCTCCTCTTCTGTGCCGCGGCCCTCTTGTTCGGGGAAGCCTTGCGGGACGCCTTCCTGGCGATCTTCTTGCGGGCAGGCATACATCCTCCTCAGCACCATCCCGGCGGGTGACGAACGGGATCGAGACGGCCGTACGAATCGATCCGACCACGTCATTCGATCATGCCGCACGGTCGCGGGCGGCGCAAGGGGGCCGGGAGCGGGGTAGGATGCATGCGTGGGCGACCGATCGCGGGGGCTATCGACGTGGTGGATTGTGACGGGATTGGTGGCGGCCGTGGCGCTGGCTTCGGCCGGGCCGGCGCTGGCCGGAGCCTGGCTCCGCGAGCCCGGGGAGGCGTATGCCAAGGGCTCGGTCGCGCGCTTGACGGGGGGCGAGGTCTTCGACGCCGAGGGGGAGCGCCGGCCGCTCGACGATCCCGGGTTGTATGCGAACGCGCTGTACCGCGAGGTGAACGCCTCGCTCTACACGGAGTACGGAGCGGCGCGCTGGCTCACCTTGATCGCGAGCGTCCCGTTGAAGCTCGCCGAGCACGAAGCGGACGCGGTCGTCCCCGTGCCCGACATCGAGGGATCGTCGTTCGGGCTGGGCGATCTGCACGTGGGTGCCCGGCTGCCGCTCCACCGCGGGCGATGGCTCGCCGCGGTCGAGCCCGACCTCAAGGTTCCTCTGTACGGTCCGCCCGACCCGATCTCGGACGATCCCGAGCTGGGGAGCGGGTTCGTCGACTTCGGAGCCGCCGCGGCGCTCGGTGCCGGCGTGCCTCGGGTCCGCGGCTACGCGCAGGCGAGTCTCGGATATCGAATTCGGGGTGGGAGCACCTCGGAAGAGCTCTACTGGGACGTCGAAGCGGGCTCGGAGCCCTGGCGCGCGGTGCGCGTGCGGCTTCGCTACGACGGAATCGATTCGCAAGGGGCGGGCTCGGGCGTGGCCGCGGGAGGAACGCCGGTTCCGGGTGCGGGCGAGCAGGACCACCATCGCATCGCTCCCACGCTGGCCCTGGGGCTGGCCGGATCGACGGAGCTCTCCTTGACCTGGCGCCGGGTGATCGCGGGTCGGAACACGCTGGCATCGGACGAGTGGGAGATCGCGCTGTCGTTCCTGGGCCGGGTCTTGCCTGTGGCCTCGGGTGCTCGATAGGGCGCGCTACTTGATGACCAGGAACTGGCCCTTGAGGTTGGCGTTCACCGTGTCCAGCTTGTAGAAGTACATGCCGGTGGGGAGCGGCTTCGACGCATCGTCGCCGAGCCGCACGTCGTGGAAGCCGGCGCGCATGTAGGGCTCGTCGATCAGCGCACGCACGAGCCGGCCCCTCGCATCGAAGATGTTGAGCCGGGTCCAGCCGGTCGTCGACGTGTAGAACGAGAGCACCGCGTTCCCATGGCTCGGATTGGGGGTCAGGAACACGCGGGTCCACGCCATGACGGGATTCAGGTCGACGGTTCCGCTGAAGGTCCCGCCCCCGACGAGGCTGCCCCGGACCGTGACGCGAGCGGTCCTGGGGAGCTGCTCGTTGCTCAGAAGGTGCTTCAGGTCGTTCCTCGAGAAGCACGCGGTCACATCCTTCACCCGATTGCCGTCGGCATCCTCCTGATTCAGGTCGACCTCGACCGCAGGGAGCGGCTGGAGTCCGGCGCTCCAGACGAGCTCGACGGTGGAAGGCACGATCAGACTCGGGTCGAAGTAGGTGCCCCTCGGCTCGATATGGATGCACACCTCACCGGTTCCCGGTCCCAGGAGGACGGTCTTCTCGTCCGCCCGTGCAAAGACGCGGGGCAAGAATTGCCCGCCGGCCACCGCGATCGTGACCGCCGCGGTATCGACTCCCGCAGGACTGAGGAGAGGACGCGTCGTGGAGATCAGCCTCATCTTGTACGACCCACCCTGGCCCGGCTGGGGGATCCATGTGATGCGCGCGAACGACTGGAGCAGGTTCGTGGTGAACGAGGCGCCTTCCGGAAGTCCGTCGGCCACGAGGGAGGTGAAGGTGTCTCCGTCGGGGTCGGTGACGGCGGCGGTGAACTCGACAGTCTGGCCTTCCACCGCGGAGACGGAAGCGGGCACCTCGATGACCTGTGGGCGATCCGTGTTGGCGACTTGGAGCAGCGTGTAGCCGTAGCTCCGGACCGTGTTCTCGGCGTAGAACGCGAGGGGATAGGACCCGGCGCTCGAGTAGTCGGGCCGCCAACGGAAGGTGCCCTTCGAGGCGGGGAGGTCGACGTCGAACATGGCGCCGTCCGGCAGCTGGAGCACACCCAGGCCCGCGATGAAATCGCCGTCGGGATCGGAGGCGGACACGTTGAACTGCACCGAGTCCTGCTCGGCCGCTTCCACGATCGGGGGCGCGTCGAGGATCGGGCTCTGGTCGGCGGACGCGGCCGGCCCGAAGAGGATCAGCGACAGGGCGCCGTAGAGAAGGTGCGCGCGTTGTGGACGGCCGAATGGTCGCAAGGCCTGGACCCAGAGGTTTCCGGCGGTGCCTGGAGCTCGGGGCTTGGGGACTCTTTGAGACTAGCGAAACCGAGGGGGGATTGCTACGCCCCCTGCATGGCCGACAGGGCCCGCTCTACCGCGGCCGTGAGGGTGGCCAGACCGGCCTCGGCTCCATGGGAGAAGTGGAGGCGAAGCGCGGGCCTCCTGTGCGCCGCGAGCGCTTCGTAGTCGCCCAGCGCCTGCGCGGTCTCGAGCTGGCCGAAGGTGAACGGCCTTCCCGGGATGGGGAGGTCGGTCTTGTGCTCCGTCGTGAGGATGAGGAACAGCCCCTCGTCCGGCCCTCCCTTGTAGAGCTGCCCGATGGAGTGCAGGTACCGCGGACCGTAGCCCTGCAGCACGGGCACGTGGATCGCGTTCCGGATCGCGCGCCGGAGGAGCGCGAACGACGCCTCGCTCGCGGCGGAGCGCTCGATGAATGCGAGCACGGCGAGATAGCTGTGCGGCGCGGCGAGCCCGAGGAAGCGGTTCAGGATCATCTCGAGGCTCGGCATCGAGGGAACGTCGGCCTCGATCCGCCTCCACACCTCGTCGGTCGCGTGGATCTCGATGCCGGCGCTGTGCGAGCGCGGCTCTCCCGTGGGGAGCCGCCCCGCTTTCGCGAGCTCGTCCAGGATCCGCTGCGTCGCGTCCTTGCTCTCCTGCACGTTCGGCTCGTCGAAGGGATTGATGTGCAGGAGCGCGCCCGCGAGCGCGACCGCCACTTCCCATCGATAGAACTCGCCCGCGATCGCGTCGCGATCCGGGAGATCGATCCGGAGCCACGGCGCGCCGGTGCGCGTCCACTCGCCCTCGAGCCGGTCGAGATCGGGTTCCGGCTCGCCCTGGAGCCGGAGCGTGAGGAGGAGCCGGTCGTCCCCGTAGTGATGCGCGGGGCCGAGGGGCTCGCCCTCGATCGGCACGATGCCGGTGTGCTCCTTGCCCGTGCTCTCGGCCACGAGCTGCTCGATCCAGTAGCCGAGCGGACGCAGTGCCTTTGCCGTCTCGATGGTGAGCTTGTTCCGGCCGGCCCGGACGCCGCCGCCGAGATAGGCGCCCAGCCGGAGCGCTCCGTTCCGCGCCGATTCCGGCTCGAGCGACTCCTTCCGCGCCGCGGCGGCGCGCGCGTGGAGCACGCGGAGGTCGAGGCCCAGGAGCGCGGCGGGAACCATGCCGAAGTAGCTGAGGGCGGAGTAGCGGCCGCCGATGTCGCCTGGATTCCGGAACACGCGACGGAATCCTTCCTCTTGCGCGAGCCGGTCGAGCGGAGAGCCCTCATCCGTCACGGCGGCGAATCGCCGTCCCGGATTCTCGATCTTCGAGGATTCGAGACGGTGGCGCATGTACGCGTACTGCGAGAGGGTCTCGATGGTCTTGCCCGACTTGCTCGAGACGAGGAAGAACGTGCGGTCGAGCCGGCTCGCCGCCTCGATGTCGTCGATGGTCGCGGGATCGGTGGAGTCGAGGACGTCCAGGGTCGGCGCGCCGGGCCCCGCGATCGAGACGATCTGGAACACCTCGGGGGCGAGGCTCGACCCCCCCATGCCGAGCAGAAGGACGCGCGTGAAGCCCGCATTCCGGATCTCGGCGGCGAACGCGGTGAGCTCGTCGATCTTGCCCGCGAGCCACTGCGGCGCGTCGAGCCAGCCGAGGCGGTTCCGGATCACGGCCTCGTGCGCGGCGTCGCTCTTCCACAGCGTGGGATCGCGCTCCGCGAGGCGCTGGAGCGCGCGGGTCTTGGCCAGCTCCTCGAGCGCTTCCCGGAACTGCGGCTCGAGCGAGCCGGGGGTCTCGACCTGCACGACGGGCCTCGTCACGTTCGGGTCAGCCCTTGCAGTGGGTACGCTCGTAGTCGGTGATCTGGCCGACCCGGCGCTCGTGACGGCCGCCGTCGAAGGGAGCGGAGAACCAGGTGTCGAGGAGCGCGTGCTCCTCGGATTGCGGGGTGAGCATCGACCCGAGGACCAGCACATTGGCGTCGTTGTGGCGGCGCGACAGCTCGGCGTGCTTGGGATTGACGGCGAGGGCGGCGCGGATGCCTTCGACCTTGTTGGCCGCGATCGCGATGCCGTTCCCGGAATCACAGACGAGCACGCCGCGGTCGGCTTGTCCGTCTCGGACCGCTTCCGCCACCTTGAACGCGTACTGGGGATAGTCGGTCGATTCCGTGGAGTCGGTGCCCATGTCGAGCACGGTGTAGCCCTTCGATTTCAGGTACTGGCCGACGCGCTCCTTCAGCTCGAAGCCGGCGTGATCCGCACCGATCGCGACCTTCATCGACGGGACTCCTTTTGGGGTCGGTTCCGAGGACTCATCCTTCGAGGCTAGGTCAGGGGCAGGGTGGGCGCAACAGTCGAGTTGACAACGAGACGCGGAAGTCGAATAGTCCCCGGCGATGGGGGCCCCGGACAAGAAGCCGACCGACGCGTTGAGGCAGGATCACGTTCGTCTTCTGACCCAGGTCCACGGCCTCGGGGAGCGGCTGGAGAGGCTGCACGAGCTCGGGACCCTGGAGCAGCTCGCGGTCGCCCGGGAAGTGCTCGAGTTCGTCGCGAAGAACGTCGCCCCGCACGCCCGCGCCGAGGAATACACGCTCTATCCCGCCGCCGACTGGGCCGCCGGAGAGGGCTCGCGGCTGACCGAGCTCGCGCGATTCGAGCACCAGCTCATCGCCCGACGCTGCCAGGCGCTGGAGAAGGCCGTCTCGGCGGGATCGCATGCCGGCCGCCTGATGCATCTCTCCTACGGGATCCTCGCGCTCATCGCGGCCCACTTCCAGGCGACCGAGGAAGTGATCCTTCCGTACCTCGACAAGGCGTTCGACGGAGCGCGCTTCGACAAGGAAGTGCTCACTCCCTTGAGGGTGGAGAAGACCGCAAAGCGCTGAGGGCCGCCGCCCGCGGGCGACGACCCTCATCACGCCGAAACGCTGTTCCCGCCGTTCCTAGTTCTTACCCGCCAGCCACTGCTCGTACGCGTCGTACTGGAAGTCCCGTCCGAGGAAGTCGTGCACGAGCTGCGCCGCCGGCTTGGTGCCGCCCGGAGCCAGCACCACCTTCCGGTACCTCGTCGCCGCGCCCGGATCCAGCATGTGCGCGCGGTCGAACTTCGTGAACATGTCCTTCGCGATCACGAGCGACCAGAGGTACGTGTAGTAGACCGCCGAGTAGCCATCGAGGTGTCCGAACGACATCGCGTAGTGCGTATCCGGGATCGGCGGGAAGGGGACGAACTGGCTGTCGTACATCACCGCCAGCGAGTCCACGTTCACCGTCGCGGGATCGCGATTGTAGATGTTGAGCGACAGGGCGGCGAAGTCCGCCTGGTAGGCGTTGTCGATGGCGCGGCCGAAGATGCTCGACTTGCGGAGGGCCTCCACCATGTCGACGGGGATGGGCTCGCCCGTCTGGTAGTGCTTGGCGAACGTGCGGAGCACCGACGGATCCCACGCCCACTCCTCGAGCATCTGGGACGGAGCTTCCACGAAGTCCTGCTCCGTGGCGATGCCCGCCAGAGGCGCCCAGCGCTGATGGCCGCCAAAAATCGAGTGGAGCAGATGGCCGAACTCGTGGAAGAAGGTCACGACGTCGTCGTGCTCCATGAGCCCGGGATCGCCCTTCGTGCCGCCGGGGAAGTTGCAGACGAGGCACGCCTCGGGGAGCTGCGTGCCCGTGACGCCGGTCCGGATGTTGAACTGGGCGGCGTGGTTGAACTTCCCGGGGCGCGGATGGAGATCGAAGAAGAAGCGGCCGAGGAGCGTCTTCCCGTCATACACGTCGTAGGCCTCGACGCTCGGATCCCACACGTCCGGGTGCTGGATGCGCTTGTACGTGACGCCGTAGAGCTTGGACGTGACGTCGAGCACGCCCTTCTTCACGCCTTCGAAGGGGAAGTAGGGGCGGGCGGCGCTGGGATCGAAGTTGTAGTCCCGCTTCCGGATGAGCTGCTCGTAGTAGCGGACTTCCCAGCGATTGACCGCGGTCGCTGTGGGGACGTCCTCCTGCTTCCGCTTGAGATACACCTCGTACTCGCGCTGGCTCTGGTCGTGCGTGAGCTTGCTGATGCGGTCGATGAACTGCGCCGCGTTGGCCGCATTCTCGATCATCTTGTTCGCGGTGATGTAGTCCGCCCAGTTCGAGTAGCCGAGCATGTGCGCGAGGCGGTAGCGCTTGGCCAGCATCGAGTCGAGCACGGCCTCGTTCGCGGGATAGGCGCGGTTCATCGCCTCGGTCTGGAGGCGCTTCCGCACGTCCTCGCTCTTGGCGTACGTCGCGATGGGGAAGCGGTCCGGATACTCGATCGAGAGGGTGACCTTGCCGTCGGTGCCGACCGGGTGGGCCTTGATGAAATCCTCCGGCATGCCGTCGAGCTCGGCGGGGGTCACCTTGATCGTGCGCGAGTCGTTCCGGATGTTCCGGTCGAACTCCTGCGAGACGAGGACCAGCTCGTCCTGGATGGCCTGGATCTGCTTCCGCGTGGCCTCGTCCTTGTCCACGCCGGCGAGGCGGAAGTCGCGGAGGGTCTTCTCGACGAGATACTTCGTGGTCGGATCGGCGGCGCTCACGTCGACCGCCTGGATCGCGTCATAGACCTGCCGGTTGAGACCCAGCTCGGTGAAGAACTTGCTCGCGTCCTGGCTCATGGTCTCGGCCGTGGACCGGAACGCGGAGTCCGGATGCACCGACTCCATGAGCCCCGCCCAGCTGCTCGCGTTGTCCGCGTGGAGCGCGAGGCTCGAGTAGAGGGTCATCGTGTTCTGGACCGTCCGCTTGCCCTTCACCGCGAGGAGCTTCTTGAGGTCGGAGCGGGCCAGGTCGAGCTCGCGCGTCGAGATCTCGCGATAGCGGGCCGCGTTCGGCTTGCCGGTGAAGAAGCGGCCGGGCATGGCCGTCTTGGCGCCGGAGCTGTGCGCTGCGGCGGTGCTCTTGGAAGCGGTGGCCTTGGTCGTCGACGTCGTCGAGTGCGTGGCCGTCTGGGCCGAGGCCGGCCCGGCCATCAGGGCGCCAGCGGTGAAAACTGCGATCAACAATCGGTACACGGATCCTCCTAGAGGTAGCTGTCGCGGTAGACCGCGGGACGGCGTTCCGGCGTCAGGGTCTTGAAGAACTCCCGGCGGAGATCATCCACTTCGGTGATTCCGGAGTAGCGCATGTCGCTCTTCAGGTGATCGCGGACGTGCGTGAGCATCTCGATCGACGGGTTCAGCACCGCCCCCTCGAGGATCGCGCGCGTGTCGGGGCGGATCTCGAGCCGCTCGATCTCGCGTGTGAGCCATTTGAGCGGAGGGGCCCAGCGGCTACGGAGGGTGAACCAGAGATGCACCGCCGCGAGCGCGGCGCGGTGCAGGTTGATCTGCCGGTCCATCTCGAAGCCGCGGACGTCGTCGGCGATCGCGTAGTGGAGCGCGATGACCATCTGGATGTAGCGATGGATCGCGCGCTCCTTGCGCTGCGCTTCGGGAAACGCCGCGAGGCGATCCCGCCAGGCGGCGAGCGCACCGGTCCGATCGGCCACGATCACCGCATCCACCCAGGGCCAGTGGTCGATGTCGAGCGGCGACCGGAGCGCTTCCTCGAGCACGTCCTCGGAGAAGAGGCTGAAGTCTCCGATCACCCGCTTCGGCGCGTCCCCTTGGTCCGAATAGATCAGGACCTGCTGGGCGTCGACGTCCAGCGAGCGGTAGTGCTCCCGCGTCACGAGCGCGAACCCGTCGTAATCGGCTTCGGGAGTCGCGAAGCCGGCGGCGCGGCTACCGCAGAACGTGAAGCCGAGGGTGGCAGGGTGTGCCATCAGCGCGTCGACGGCCGCGCGAACCGCGGGCTCGTGAACGTCGTCGAGTGCGCGGACGGGTGGTGCGGTGGCGGTCGAGAGCAAGCTACGTCGTGCCCGTCCGGCGGTCCTTGTGGGTGACAGGATCGGCCAGGAACGTCGCGCGGCTCGATTCGCTCGTGAAGAAGTACGTCCGGTTCCCGTACACGGTCTTGGGGGAAGCCGCGGTCGGCCGGAAGCGCTCGTACGTGATCGGGTCGGTCACCTTGCCGCAGTACCGGATCGGGTCCGCGAGGAAACGCTTCTTCTCGGCGGGGCTGGCGAAGAAGTAGATCTCGAAGTTCACCTGCGCCTTGAGCGATGAGTCGAGGACGGGACGAGCGCCCCCCTTGAAGACGCTCGGCGGCTGCACCTTCATCTCCTTCAGATACTTCTCAGGGTCTTGCACGAAGACCGACGCGCACGACGTTCAGCAGAACCCGATCGGCCGGCCGTTCACGTAGACCGGCTTGTACGCCATGTTGAGCTTGCCGTGGCGCACGGGGCAGTGATCGTTCATCGAGACGGTGGAGTCCGCGTACTGCACCTTGGGGTGCTCGAGGTCTGGCTGCGGAAGGTACGACTGACCCCGTGCCGGCCCGCTCAGGAGGGCGGCGGTTGCGATGCTTGCGACCAAGGGAAGTGTCTGAAGGGATCGTTTCATGGTGGATCGATCCGGATCGGTGGATGGGAGCCTGGCTGTCCTCGTTTCGATACCCCGAGCCCGCTCCGGATTCTCCGGCCAACTCGGCGAGCGCAAGGAATATAGCAGGTTCCGGGGCCAGGTGAAGCGTGCTCGGGCCGCCGTCGGGCGGTATCGGAAACCGGCGGCCGTTTCCTGTATCTTAGGGCCATGAGCGGCAACCCCAGAGCGCCCGAGCTGAATCCCGACTTCGCCTGGCTCAACACCGACCGTCCGTTGACGTTCGCGCGGGAGCTCAAGGGCCAGGTCGTGCTGCTCGACTTCTGGACCTACTGCTGCATCAACTGCATGCATGTGCTCCCCGATCTCGCCTATCTCGAAGAGAAGTACAAGGATGAGCCCTTCCTCGTGATCGGCGTGCACAGCGCCAAGTTCGACAACGAGGGGCACCGCCAGACCGTCCGGGCCGCCATCGGGCGCTACGAGATCCACCACCCCGTGATCGTGGACGAGGGGATGTCCATCTGGAGCGAGTATGCGGTCCGCTCGTGGCCGACCCTCGTCCTCGTCGGGGCCGACCGGAAGATCGTGGGAGTGGTCGCGGGCGAAGGAAATCGCGACACGCTGGACCAGGCCATCGCGGGCGCGCTCGCGGCCGGGCGCGCCGCGGGAGTGCTCGCGCCCGGGCCCCTGACGCTCGAGCGCGAGGGCACCGTACGTCCGGCGACCGGACTCGCGTTCCCGGGCAAGGTCCTCGCGGGGGGCGAGCAG
>DATEOQ010000394.1:0-3163 GCA_035273905.1 Candidatus Eiseniibacteriota bacterium
GTGGGGACCGCGGGCAAGCCGACCCGCATCACGGTCTCGTCCAGACCGGACACCTCGGGGGCGCGTACGCTCACGGTCGTGCCCACGGCCGGCAGCAACACGATCCGGCGCTACGCGTGGGCCGATGCCAATCGAAAGCGCGTCGAGGATCTCTCGGGCGGGCGTTTGGGCTACGTCTACGTTCCCGACTACGGCGATGGGATCGACGATTTCCTGGCGGGCTTCCTCGGCTACGCCGGACGGGTGCAAGGCCTCATCCTCGATCAGCGATACAACAACGGCGGCATCACGCCCGATGCGCTGATCGCGATGCTTCGCGCGGAGCCATGGTATGCCTACCGCTACCGGTACGGCGACGATGTGGTCGTTCCGGCGAACACCCTCGAGGGTCCCAAGGTCCTGATCGTGAACGAGAGGAATGGCTCGGCGGCCGAGACGGGCGCCATGATGGCCAAGCTGACCAAGGCCGCGATCCTGGTGGGCCGGCCGACCTACGGCGCCGGCATCGGCGCCGCGCTGGATCAGCCGGACTTGATCGATGGAGGCCGGATCGCGATCCCGAACCGCGCTTCGTATGATCCCGCCGGCACCTGGGGGATCGAGAACATCGGCGTGCCCCCGGACATCACAGCCGAGCTGGACCCTGAGTCCTGGCGCGCGGGAAAGGATCCCCAGCTCGAGGCGGCGGTTCGAGCGGGGCTGAACGCTTTGAAATCAGTCAAGAAGCGGCCATGGAAGCGGCCGCCCTATCCCGTTCACCCGTAAGGTTGGCTACTCGACCCTCATCTCGAGGATTCGGGGCAACAAGTCATTCTTTCGAGGGTGCAACGTCATGGCGCATTCCGAAGCGGCCCGCGCTCGTCTGCGGTCGAGATCGGATCGGCGTGGCGGTGGACGATCAGCCATCCTTCTGCCTCGGGGCGGAATGTCGTCGTGACTCGCAGGTTGAACTCGGTGAGGTCGCCACCACCCACGCTTGCGTGCCACTTCTCTGCGTCTAGACTCGTGGCCAGTTTGGGGGTGACATAGCTGGCGATATTGATGATCTCGCTCACGTACCCCTTACTGAACCGCGACGAGGCGTAATCGAGGGCACGGGCGACTGCTGCCCAGCCGCGAACGGGCGGCCCGAACGGATTCGCCAAGGTCACGTCGTCCGCTTTGGAGAACAATCGCTTGACGGGCTCGGGGTCACCTTGTGCGAACGCGGAAGCCGCTCCGTGGAAGTTAGCGATCAACTCGTCGAGCGTCACAGGGCACCTTCCTCCAACAGCCTTGCTGCCGATGAGGGCGCGCGCTACCCCGTCTTCACCTTGAGGAACAGCCCCGCAGAGAGAATGAGGACCGCGGCCGGCAGGATCAGGAGATCCCAGCCTAGTTGATCCGTGTGGGCCATGATCGAGGTCAGCGCAGCCATGACGAGCACGAGCAGGATCGCTTCCCATAGCAGCGTCTTCAGCTCCGACAGGCTGCGCACACGCATCCAGGAGGGGATCCTCGGGTCGACGACGTCGCCCGTGAGATAGAGGCTCACCGTGCCCATCGCGAGCACGATGAGCACGAGGGCGAAGAGGGCCGCATCCACCGATTCGGCGATCGGAATACCTGGACGAATTTGTCCCGACTCGGTGCCACCCTGAAAAGCGGCGTGGTAGGCCTGGTACGTCCGGAAAACCGCGAGGCCGAGCAGCCCGATCGCATGGACTAGCAGGATGGCGACCGCGATGATCGCCAGGTAGCGGAACTTGAGAACGAAGCCGATCAACCTGGCCCTCGCGACGGCCAGAGCTTGCTCTGCAGCTCGATCATCGGCCGCTGATCCACCAGGATCGCACCCTTGCCCGTCCGGTCGATGCGCGCGATGAGCACGATGACCGACGAGAACGTGATCGCGAGGGTGATCATCATGATCCAGCTCAGACGCCCCGCGAGGCCGAACTGGAATCCCACGGCCGTCATGGACGCGACCGTGATCCAGAGAAGCCCCATCCAGATCGGGGTCGGGATCCGGTAGAGCATGGACACGGTGAATCGGTTGCGGTGCACGTTCGAGAGGTCGTTGAGGGATTCGACGAAGAGCCCGCCGATGTCCGAGTTCATGTCCTGGCGCGCGAGCGCCACGGCGTGCTCCCACAGATGGACCTGAAGCGACTCCGACTCGGCCGCCAGGCCCGGGATCTTGCTCATGTCGCGCGCCGCGTCGACCCGGAGATCCAGGTAGCGCTTCATGAGCGCGCGGCATTCGGTCCGGTGCGGCTCGGGCAGGAGATCGGCGCGCAGGGTCGCGGTCGCGATGGCGTTCACGTCCTCGAGCAGGAGCTGTTTCCGGGTGTCGAAGCGGCTGGTGACGATTCCGAACGTGAAGGCGAGGATGAAGGCGAGGAGTCCCAGCATGGCCCCGACGACCGCGCCGACCGGACCCTCGCTGTAGTCGACGGCGCGCCGGCGCTGGAACTGGCCCAGAGCGTACCCGAGCAGGATCGAAAGGATCACGATGGCGAACGCGCCACCGTAGATCACGCTCAGATCGAATCGGTCGAGCACGGCGGCAGTGTGGGGTAGCTCCGGACGCGAGTCAAGGGACGCTCTAGGGGTATCCCACGGCCTCCAATGGGTCTATGCTCCGTTCCATGGCCCTCCGGACGGCGGCCTGGCCCGCGCTCCCGCTCGACGAATGGCGGGATACTTACGCCACGCTCCACATGTGGACGCAGATCGTGGGCAAGGTCTGCCTCGCCCTCACGCCGCTCACGAATCACTACTGGAACATCGCCTTCCAGGTGACGCCGGTCGGGCTCGCCACCCCGGTCCTGTACCACGGGGACCGGTCTCTCCAGATCGCGTTCGACTTCCACGAGCACGTGCTCCGGGTCCGCGTCTCGGACGGCACTGGTCGGACCCTCAAGCTGGAGCCGCAGACCGTCGCCGACTTCTACGCTCGATTCATGGCCACGCTGCGCGATCTCGGGATCCCGGTCCGCATCTGGACGATGCCGGTCGAGATCCCCGATCCCATCCGCTTCACGGAGGACGTCGTCCATCGGTCCTACGATCCGGAGCAAGCCCACGCGTTCTGGTCCGCACTCACGATCCTGAAACCGATCTTCGAGAGCTTCCGCTGTGGATTCCTGGGCAAGTGCAGCCCGGTGCATTTCTTCTGGGG
>DATEOQ010000395.1:0-2957 GCA_035273905.1 Candidatus Eiseniibacteriota bacterium
GCGCCAGCAGCAGTGGTCCGGCCAGCGGCAGTGGTCGGGCCCGGTGACGCGCTATCGCGGCACGCCGACGTATCGCGGCACGCGGAGCTACCGCACGTACAGCGCACCGGTCTGGGGCGGCTCGCGCCAGTTCACGGGACAGAGGTTCTATCGCTCGTACGGCGGCGTTCCGGTCTACCGCGACTACGTGTCCGTGCGCTTCTCGCACTACCAGCCGGTCTACGGGTGGCGCTACTACTGCCCGCCCGCCTACTACTACCCGACGCACGTCGTGTACGTCCGCCCCGTGCGGTTCTTCGTGGCGGCGAACTTCGCGATCGGCGGGCTCGGCATCTCGGCGTCCTACGCCGATCCGGGTGCCGTGTACGGCTGCAACTTCTGTGACGCGCGCTTCAGCGACTACGACGACTACCAGTACCACGTCGAGCACTGCGCACACGCTCCGCAGGGATACCGGATCATCGCGGAGCAGTGGGACCAGAACCAGGTCGACGAGTGGCACGACGACCAGGTGGGCGACCGCCGGTACGACGACTACAACCGCGACTACGACGACGATCAGGGATACGACGAGCTGGACCGTTAGGCCGAGCGTCCGGCAGCGCCGGCCTGACACCGAGGGGAGGACGGATTCTCGTCCTCCCCTCTACCTTTATAGGGCGGCGAGCCGCGGGTCGCGCGAGCGAGCGCCATGTGCTATTCTCGTCCGCCGTTGGCATGGACGTCCCCTTCGGCTAAGGAGGAGCGCACAATGGCCCGCGTGGCCGAAGCCGTCGCGAGTACCGAGTCGCGATCCACGGACCGCCGGGATGCCTGGTGGCTTCCCCCCGTGTCCGTCGCCGTCGGGCTCGGCGTGCTGGGTCTCTATCTCACCTGGGCCGCGTTCCAGAACGCGAACTTCCGCTTCCACAACTACCTGTCGCCGGTCTACTCCCCCGAAGTGCATCCCTCGTGGTGGCCCCTCTCGCCGGCCTTTCTGATCCTCATACCGCCGGCTTTCTTCCGGACCACCTGCTACTACTATCGGAAGGCGTACTACCGCGCGTTCTTCTGGGATCCGCCCGCCTGCGCGGTGGGCGAGCCGCACCGGAAGTACACGGGCGAGCAGAAGTTTCCGTTCATCCTCCAGAACCTGCACCGCTACGCGTTCTACCTCGCGGCGTTCTGGCTCATCTTCCTCTGGTATGACGTGTACGAGGCGTTCAAGTTCGAGAACGGCTTCGGCATCGGGCTCGGCTCGCTCGCGATCCTCGCGAGCACGGGAACGCTGACCCTCTACACCGTCTCGTGCCACTCGTGGCGGCACCTCGCCGGCGGGAAGCTCGACTGTTTCTCCTGCACGGCATCCGCCCGCACCCGGCACGGAATCTGGGGGCGCGTGTCGTATCTGAACGCACACCACCAGCTCTTCGCATGGATCTCGCTCTTCGCGGTGACGATGGCCGACGTGGTCGTGCGGCTCCTCGCGATGGGCGTCATCCATGACGTGAGGATCCTGTGAACGCCGCCCGGTTCGAGACGCACGACTTCGACGTGCTCGTGATCGGCGCCGGCGGCGCGGGGCTCCGGGCCGCCATCGAGGCATCCGCTTCGGGAGCGCGCACCGGCGTGGTCTGCAAGTCGCTCCTCGGGAAGGCGCACACGGTGATGGCCGAAGGAGGCGTGGCCGCGGCGCTCGCGCACGTGGACGCCAAGGATTCCTGGAAGGTCCACTTCCGCGACACGATGCTCGGCGGGAAGCAGCTCAATCACTGGCGCATGGCGCAGCTCCACGCGCAGGAAGCGCCGGACCGCGTTCGCGAGCTCGAGCACTGGGGCGCCGTTTTCGACCGCACCCAGGACGGCCGCATCCTCCAGCGAAACTTCGGCGGCCACTCGGCCCCGCGCCTCGCCCACGTGGGCGATCGCACGGGACTCGAGATGATCCGCACCCTTCAAGACCACGGCGTCCATCAGGGCTTCGAGGTCTTCATGGAGGTCACGGTCAGCCGCCTCCTCGTCGAGGGGGGCCGCGTGGTGGGCGCGTTCGCGTACCGGCGCGAGAACGGACGCTTCGTCGTGTTCCGCGCGAAGTCGGTCGTGCTCGCCTGCGGCGGCGTGGGCAAGTCGTTCAAGATCACGTCGAACTCCTGGGAGTACACGGGCGACGGCCACGCCCTCGCGTACGAGGCGGGGGCCGAGCTGATCGACATGGAATTCGTGCAGTTCCACCCGACGGGCATGGTGTGGCCTCCGGGCGTCATGGGGATCCTCGTGACGGAGGCGGTGCGCGGCGAAGGCGGCATTCTCCGGAATTCGAAGGGTGAGCGCTTCATGGAGAAGTACGACCCGAAGCGCATGGAGCTCTCGACTCGCGACATGGTGGCGCGCGCCATTTACACCGAGGTGAAGGAGGGTCGAGGGTCGCCCCACGGAGGCGCGTTCCTCGACATCTCGCACAAGCCGGCCGAGTGGGTGAAGAAGAAGCTCCCCTCCATGTACCACCAGTTCATGGAGCTGGCGGACGTCGACATCACGAAGGGGCCGATGGAAGTGGGCCCGACGACGCACTACATCATGGGCGGCGTGCGCGTGGAGCCGGACACCGGGGCGTCGACGGTGCCGGGGCTCTTCGCGGCCGGCGAGACCTCGGGCGGGATGCACGGAGCCAACCGGCTCGGAGGCAATTCCCTCTCCGACCTCCTCGTGTTCGGGCGCCGCGCGGGGCTGGGCGCCGCGGAGTACGCGAAGGCGCGCTCCGCTCAGGCGACCATCGACCCCGCGCAGATCGAATCGGCCGAGCGCGCGATGCTGGAACCCTTCGAGCGCACGGACGGTCCGTCGCCGTACGACATCCACCACAAGCTCCAGGAAACGATGCAGTCCCTGGTCGGGATCTTCCGCATCGAGGAGGATCTGGCGGCGGCCATCCGTGAGATCGGGCGGCTGAAGCAGGAGGCCGCAAAGGTCCGGGTCAT
>DATEOQ010000396.1:0-3895 GCA_035273905.1 Candidatus Eiseniibacteriota bacterium
TAGTGGATCACCGCCCAGCGGTCTTCCGGAAGGATCTGCGTCGCGTAGCTGGGCATTAGATTTTGACCCCTCGTGATCACGTGGAAGATCCGGCCGTCCGGCCAGTTCCGCACCTTCATCGAATGGAGGCTCGGTGGCATCGGGTAGATGGGCACGATGTAGCCCTGGCCGTCGCCTTCGGGTCCGTGGCAGACGACGCAGGTGTTCATGAAGACCTTGTGCCCGCGCTCGAGGACCGCCTGCGTCCGCGGCAGCGGATTCACGAGCTCCGCGGCGGCCTGGAGGCTGTCCCCAGCAGCGTAGCGGTACGGCGTGTACCCCACCGGCACCGTGCCCGGCACCGGGTTCCGCATCACCGGCTCGCCCGGACGCATCGGGTCTTCCGCCTGCGCCGCGACGCGCGGTCCGTACGCCATGTTGGGCATGTACTCCATCGCCGTCGTCTGCTTCCGCCGCTCGCATCCGGTGGACGCGACGGTGAGAAGAAGGAGCGCCGACAGCGCGAGGACGCAGCGATCAGACACGGACCACCCGAATGTCTTCCGCGTGCGTTCCACGGAGCAACTGGATGATGCGCTGCTCGTTCCACTCCGGCCCGATCTCGGGCACCCAGAGGCCGAACCGGTCGTTCGTGAGATCACGATCGAGGATCGGCTTCGCGAGATTCGGAAGCCCGCACGCGAGGAGGAGGGCGGCGAGCGTCATGGTCCCGCCGATCAGCACTCCACCCTCGAACGTGATGGGAATGAACGCAGGGAGCGAGACCATCGGCTTCCCGCCCACGTTGAGAGGCCAGTCGACCGCAGAGGTCCAGATCTCGAACGTGAGCGCGAGGCAAGCGCCGGTGAGTCCCATCACCAGCGTGACCCACGGCACCCACGACTTCTTGACCCCGAGCGCCTCGCTCAAGCCGTGCACGGCGTAGGGCGTGTACGCGTCCAGGTCCGCGAACCCATGCTCCCGCGCGAGGGCCGCCGCGTGAAGGAGCTTGTCCGGATCGTCGTACAGGGCGAGCACGCCCCGCGTCGGCGCCGGCTTCCTCGAGAACGGATTAAACATGGACCGATGCCTCCGCCATCGGCTCCTGCTCCTTGCCGGCGGCGACCTTCTTCGCACTCCAGAGGACGCTCTTCACCTCGGCGATCGAGATCGTCGGGAAGAAGCGGCAGAAGAGGAGGAACCACATGAAGAAGAACCCGAACGATCCCACGATGACCGAGTAGTCGAAGATCGTGGGCTTGTAGTAGGACCAAGCCGACGGGAGGAAGTCGCGGTGGAGCGATGTCACGATGAGAGTGAACCGCTCGAACCACATCCCCACGTTGACCAGGATCGACACGACGAACATGACCGGCAGGCTCCGCCGGAAGCGCTTGAACCAGAAGATCTGCGGCGAGACCACATTGCAGCCCACCATGATCCAGTAGGACCAAGCGAAGGGGCCGCCGGCGCGGTTCAGGAACGTGAACCGCTCGAACGGATTCCCGCTGTACATGGCCACGAAGAACTCGGTGGCGTACGCGTAGCCCACCATCATGCCCGTGACCAGGATGATCTTGTTCATGTTCTCGAGGTGGTGGATCCGAACGTAGTCCTCCAGATGGAAGACCTTGCGCAGGATCACGAGCAGGGTCACCACCATGGCGAACCCGGAGAAGATCGCCCCGGCCACGAAGTAGGGCGGGAAGATCGTCGTGTGCCATCCCGGGAGGATGGACGTCGCGAAATCGAAGGACACGATCGAGTGCACGGAGAGCACGAGCGGCGTCGAGAGGCCCGCCAGCATCATGTAGGCACGCTCGTAGTGCTGCCAGTGCCGCTCCGAGCCGCGCCAGCCGAGAGACAACAGGCCGTAGATGCTGCGCCGCCAGCCCGTCGAGCGGTCCCGGATCGACGCGAAGTCGGGGATGAGCCCCGTGTACCAGAAGCAGAGCGAGATCGTGAGGTAGGTCGAGACCGCGAACACGTCCCACACGAGCGGCGAGCGGAAGTTGACCCACAGGAACCGCACGTTGGGATACGGGATGAGCCAATAGGCGAACCACGTGCGACCCAAGTGGATGAGCGGGAAGAGTCCCGCCGTCATGACCGCAAAGATCGTCATCGCCTCGGCCGAGCGGTTGATGGCCGTACGCCACCGCTGCCGGAAGAGGTGGAGGATCGCCGAGATCAGCGTGCCCGCGTGCCCGATACCGATCCAGAACACGAAGTTCGTGATGGCGACGGCCCAGCCGACCGGGTGGCTCACGCCCCAGATCCCGATACCCTTCACCATCTGGTAGGCGATCTCGACGGCGAACTGGAGGGTCAGGAGGACGCTGATGGCGAAGAAGACCTTCCAGAGCATCCCCGGCTTCTTCTCGATCGGGGCCGAGACGTCGGCCGTGACGTCCGCAAAGGTTTTCTTCGGATCGATAAGCGGCGGCTCGGCGAGGCCCTGGGCGACGAGGTCGGACATGCTCACGCGGTCGCTCCCTCCTCGCGATTCCGGATCTTCGTCTGATACGTGATCCGCGGGACCGTGTTGAGCTCAGCGAGCACGTGATAGCCGCGTCCGTTCTTCGCGAACTGCGCGATCCGGCTCTTCGGATCGTTCAGGTCGCCGAAGATGATCGAGTCGGTCGGGCAGGTCTGCTGGCACGCGGTGACGATGTCGCCGTCCTGGACGCGCGTCCCCATCGCCTTCGCGTGCTCCTTGCCGTCCCGGATCCGCTGGACGCAGAAGGTGCACTTCTCCATGACGCCTCGGCTCCGGACCGTCACGTCCGGATTGAGCGCGAGCCGGAGCGATTTCTCCTTGTGCTCGCTGTACTCGAACCAGTTGAAGCGGCGCACCTTGTACGGGCAGTTGTTCGAGCAGTACCGGGTGCCCACGCAGCGGTTGTAGACCTGGATGTTGAGCCCTTCGCTCGAGTGCATCGTCGCAAGCACCGGGCAGACCGTCTCGCAGGGCGCGTTCTCGCACTGCTGGCAGAGCATCGGCTGGTAGGCGAAATCAGGATTGTCGGAGCTCCCCGAGTAGTACCGATCGATCCGGATCCAGTGCATCTCGCGGCCCTTGAGCACGACCGACTTCCCCACCACGGGGACGTTGTTCTCGACCATGCAGGCCACCATGCAGGCGGAGCAGCCGATGCAGGTGGTCAGATCGACCGCCATACCCCACTTGTAGCCCTTGTATTCGTAAGGCGTCCACATCGTCGGGAGGTGCGTCGGCTCCTCGATGCCCGCGCGTGGATCGCGCTGGTACTCGGCGTAGGTGGCGTCGTAGACGATTGGCCGGTGGTCCGTCGTGTGGTGCATCTGCACCATGGCGAGCGGCGCCACGCGTCCCGTCTTCGTGAGGCGCACCGGAATGCCGCTCATGCCGATCCGGCCGGCGGTCGCTTCGGCGAGCCGGTACGCGTTCTGGCCGACCCCGTTCCCCACGCGTCCCGCGGCCGTGCGCCCATAGCCGATCGCGATGCCGACGACGTCGGGATGGAGTCCGGGCGCGACGTGCACCGGGAGATCGAACTTGGCGTGTCCCACGTCGACCGTGACGACGTCCGCCTTCATCTCGTATTCCCAGACGCCGAGCGCCTTCGCGCGCGACGGCGCGATAGCCACGTAGTTGTCCCACGTGCACTTCGACATGGGATCCGGCAATTCCTGCAGCCAGGCATTGTTCGCGAAGCGCCCGTCGTAGACGGTGACGGGCGTGTAGAGCGCGAGCTGAAGCCCCTCTACGTCACCGCCCGTCTTGAGCGGCGGCAGGGACGTCATCGCCTCGCCGCGGAAGGAGCGCGCGCTACCGTTGCCATCGGCTCCCTGCGCGACCTGGACACCCTCGCGCAGGACGCCTTCCCACCAGAGATCGAAGCCCGCGGCCGCGTTCGCCGACGGGTAGACGTCG
>DATEOQ010000397.1:0-2053 GCA_035273905.1 Candidatus Eiseniibacteriota bacterium
CGCGCGCGTGGCGATGGGTTACTACTTCCTCTTCGTGCCGGTGCTCGCGGCCCTCGTGTCGCTCCCGATCTCGATGAACGGACTCGGCATCCGCGAAGGGGCCGGGGTCGTTCTCTTCCAGATGTCGGGCATGACCAGGGAGCAGGCGTTCACGGTACCGTTTCTCACCTATCTCCTCTCCGTCCTCATCAGCTTGATCGGAGGGCTCATCTTCGTGACCCGCCCATCGCGCCGCGCCCTCCAGGCGATGCTCGAGAAGAAGCGGAGCGCGCGCGAGGTGGAGACCGGAGACACCCAAAGGAGACGCATCGGCTCATGACCTGGAAGCGCGGCCACGCCCTGTTCGCGGCCCTCTCCTTCTTCGTCCCGCTCTTGGCCTACATGCGCACCATCACGCCGACGGTGCCGTTCTGGGACTCGGGGGAGTTCATCGCGACGTCGTACATCCTCGGCCTCCCGCACCCGCCGGGGAACCCGGTCTACACCATGCTCGGGCGCATGATGACGTTCCTGCCGTTCGAGACCATCGCGTGGCGGGTCAACTTCATGAGCTCGCTCGCCTCGGCGATCACGTGCCTCTTCACGTATCTCTTCACCGCGCGAGCCATCCGCCGCACGTTCGGCGTCGGCTCGGCCGAGGAACGAGGCGACGATGCGCCCCCGGCGTCGGATCTCACGTGGCTCTCGAGCTGCGTGGGGGGGCTGGTCGCCGCGCTCTTCCTCGCTTTCGGCTCGTCCTTCTGGGACAGCGCGATCGAGGCCGAGGTCTACTCGCTCTCGTCCGCCATCATCGCGCTCGTCGTCTGGCTCTCGTTCGTCTGGTGGGACCGGCAGGGACAGCCTGGGAACGACAAGCTCCTCGTCCTTATCGTGTACATCCTCGGCGTCTCGACCGGCGTGCATCTCGGCACGATCCTGATCGCGCCGTCCCTGCTCGTGCTCTTCTGGATGGTGAGGCCGGGCACGTTCAACAGCTCGAAGTTCCTCGTCCCGTTCCTCGCGATCTGCGGCTTCGTCGTGCTCCTGTATCTGAACGGCGCCCTGGACATGGGGCTCTCGGACAAAGTGATCCTGGGGATCCTCGGGCTGGGGTTCCTCTACGCCGTCGTCCAGAACAAGTTCTTCATCCGGAAGAACCTCGTTGCCTGGTGGGTCCTCGTCGGGATGATCGGGATCACGGTGCAGCTCTTCCTCCTCATCCGAAGCCAGCAGATGCCGAACGTGAACGAAGGAGCCCCCACCACGCTCGGAACGTGGCTCGAGTACCTGAGCCGCAAGCAGTACGGGCCGGCCGATCCCTTCGACCGGCGCGCGGAGCTCTGGTACCAGATCCAGCACATGTACCTGCGCTACGTGGGGCAGCAGTGGCACCTGATCGAGCGGCTGGGGAACCTGGACCTGGGGTCCTTCTGGGTCCGGCTCGTCAACGCGGTCCCGTACCTCTTCTTCTTCACGGGCGCGTTCTGGAACTACCGTCGCGACCGGAAGTCGTTCGGATTCTTCCTCGCGACGCACATCATCATGGGGCCGGCGCTCATCTTCTATCTCAACTTCACGGACCACGAGGTCCGCGAGCGCGACTACTTCTTCACGAACTCCTATCACTTCATCGCGGTGTGGATCGGCATGGGGGCGGCCGCGGCGCTCCACGCTCTCGCGGGCGCGCTCGCGCCGGCGGGGGAGGTGGCCGCACGCGAGGACGAGTCGGCGGAGGTTCCCGCGGCGGCTGCGCTTCCATCGGGAAGCTCCAACCGCGCCGTCCTCGGTTTGGGCGCGCTCACGCTCACCGGCCTGGCGCTCCTGCCCATGCGGACCAACTGGTTCGAGCACGACCGATCGGGCTTCTACATCGCGCACGATTACGCCTACAACATGCTCGAGCCGCTCGAGCGCAATGCGGTCGTGTTCACGAACGGGGACAACGACACGTTCCCGCTCTGGTACATCCAGGAGGTGGAGAAGGTCCGGAAGGACGTCCGGGTCGTCAACCTCAGTCTTCTCAACACTCCCTGGTACATCCAGCAGCTTCGGGACCAGGAGCCGAAGGTTCCGA
>DATEOQ010000398.1:0-7018 GCA_035273905.1 Candidatus Eiseniibacteriota bacterium
CGGCGCCGCTTCCCGAGGGAACGAAGGCCCCCGAGGTCATCGACCCGATCGAGCGGGAGCTGGCCGCCCGCTGCCTCACGGAGGACGGCGCCGTCGTCGAGGTGGCCCAGAGCGGGGGTGTGAACTGCTTCCACAGCAATAACTTACGTGCTTTGCTCCAAGATTGGCTCACCATGGGCCGGGCCCCGCTTCCCGAGGAGCTCAAGGCTCTGGAGTCGCTGGACAGCCTGGCCCGGTCGCTCCTGGCGGAGCACCCGGTGGAGGAGACGGCGTCGGACGACACCGCCCGGAGGGTCGCCCGGGAGCTTCTCCGACGGCTCGAGGAGCGTCGAATCAAGGCTTCGCTGGCCGAGCTGGATCGGGCGATCCGGCAGGCCGAGCGGTCCCGGGTCGGGGACCTGGACCAGCTCGTGGCCGAACGGCGGGATCTCGCATCCAAGCTACACAGTGGAAACTCGTTTGAAGACCAACGCCGCAACCACCCGGCGGCTTCGTAAGGGCTCGGGCGGAATCACCACGAACGAAGGAGACGTCACCGGATGAAGCGTGAAAAGACGGACCGCTTTCACGACCTGAAGGTCCTGGCCGGGAAGCAGCAATACCTGCTCCACGATCAGATCGAGACGTTCCTCGACGAGAGCGCCTCGGTCGATGACATGGATGAGGTCTACATCGCGCTGAACGACCTGAAGGTCGACGTCTTCGACACCCACGAGGAAGCCCAGCAAAAGCTCAAGATCAAGCGCAAGGACGAGAAGAAGCCGGCCGAGAAGCAGGTCCTGCCGCACCCGATGCGGTACGACGATCCGGTCCGCATGTATCTGCGCGAGATGGGGCGCGTGCCCCTGCTCGACCGCGAGGGCGAAGTCGAGATCGCGAAGCGCATCAAGGCCGGCGAGCGCCAGATCGGCACCGCGCTGTTCCGGTCGAGCCCGATCCTGAAGGAGCTCATCGGTCTCGGCACCAAGCTCAAGCAGGGCAAGGTGCGGGTCGAGGACCTCACCCAGATCGACTTCGGCAACTGGAATCCCGAGTTCTCGCCCAAGCGCGAGCGCGCTCGCGTGCTCAAGTCGATCGACCGCGTCCGGGTCCTCCACGGCCGGCTCGCGAAGGTGCAGGAACGCTCGGTGGGGCGGCTCTCCGAGGAGAAGCGCCGCGCGCACATGGAGCGGGTGCGCCACGCGGACGAGGAGCTCTTGAAGGAGATCTTCGCGCTCAACATCAACAACAAGCTCATCGACCGGCTCGCCGAGCGGATGAAGGGCTTCAGCAAGCGCGTCGAGGAGACCGAAGCCAACCTCACCCGGATGGAATGGAAGTGGGGCAAGTCCTCGGACGACGTCGCCGTGCTGATCAAGCGGCTCCGGAAGAGCCGCAAGGAAGGCAAGACGATCGAGAAGGAGACCGGCATCCGGGCCTCCGACTTCGAGGCCTACGAGCTGGAGCTCAAGAACTGCCGCCGTCTCGTGAAGAAGATCGAGGTCGAGGCCAAGATGAGCCGCGACCAGATCCGCGAGGTGGCGATGGAGATCCGTTCGGGCGAGATCGCGCGCGACAAGGCGAAGCGCGAGATGATCGAGGCGAACGTGCGTCTCGTGATCTCGATCGCGAAACGGTACACGAACCGCGGTCTCGAGTTCCTCGACCTGATCCAGGAAGGTAACTCGGGGCTCATGCGCGCGGTCGACAAGTTCGACTACCGGAAGGGCTACAAGTTCTCGACCTACGCGACGTGGTGGATCCGTCAGGCCATCACGCGCGCGATCGCCGACCAGGCGCGGACCATCCGCGTCCCGGTGCACATGATCGAGGCCATCAACAAGGTCGTGCGGACGTCGCGCCGCCTGGTCCAGGAGCTGGGCCGGGAGCCGACCCCCGAGGAAGTGGCGGAGAAGCTGCAGCTCCCGGTGGACAAGATCAAGAGCGTGCTCAAGGCCGCGCAGGAGCCGATCTCGCTCGATCGACCGATCGGGGAGGACGACGACTCGAACCTCGGCGATTTCATCGAGGACACGAGCGTGGTCTCTCCGGCTCAGGCCGCGGCGTTCTCGATGCTGAAGGACGAGGTGAACGAGGTGCTCGAAACGCTGAGCAAGCGCGAGGCGAAGGTGATACGTCTGCGGTTCGGTTTGACCGAGGACGGCTGCCCGCGCACGCTCGAAGAGGTCGGCGCCACGTTCAACGTCACCCGCGAGCGCATTCGCCAGATCGAGGCGAAGGCGCTTCGCAAGCTGCGGCATCCCACGCGCAGCCGCCGCCTCAAGGGCTACGTGGAGATGATGTGATCGACCGCCGCGTCTTGACCCTCGCCGACGGGCGATGCTACGCTGCGCGGCTCAGGTCCTCGGAACGAACCAAGCGGGGCATTCGGGCCCATAGCTCAGCTGGTGAGAGCATCCGGCTCATAACCGGACGGTCCTTGGTTCAAGTCCAAGTGGGCCCATGTGCCGCATCCATCATCACGACGTCGTGCGCGGGGCCCCGCCGCCCCGCGATCGAACATGCCTCGGGGGCGGTTAGCTCAGTTGGGAGAGCGCTGGTATCACAAGCCAGAGGTCGCAGGTTCAATCCCTGCACCGCCCACCATGGACCCGGGGCCGGCCCTTCGATGGGGCTCGGCCGAAGCCGGGCCCCGAAATCCCCGACACGGGGAGCGCGGATGAACGCGCTCCCCGTTTTTCTTTGGAGGTGAACGTGTCCCCTGAACTGGACGCTCTGCTCGCATTGCAACGGCAGGACTCGCTTCTCCTGGAAGCGAGAAAGAAACGCGACGACATACCGAGGCGGAAGGACTCGCTGCGCCTCAAGGTGAACCAGGCCAAGGCCGAGCTGGAGCAGGCCAAGAAGGATCTCGAGCAGGCGCGAATCGCGCGCCGCGCCGCGGAGAAGGACGTGGAGGCGCTCACGGCCGACTCGATCAAGCTCGAGCGGCAGCTCCACGACGTGAAGACGAACAAGGAGTACCAGGCAATCCTCCACGAGATCGAGGGCATCAAGTCCAAGCGCTCCGATTACGAGACGCGCATCCTCGAATCCTTCGAGCGCGAGGAGGCTCTGAACGCCGCGGTGAAAGCGGCGGAGCAGAGGGTTGCCGGTGAGGAGGCGAAGCTCAAGCAGGGGGAGGAGGATCTCGCGCGCGAGGGGGCGGAGCTGGACCAGCGAGTCCTTTCGATGACGGTCGATCGCGACGCCATCAAGCCGCGCGTTCCCCAGGCCCTCCTGAGCCGGTATGATCGGCTCCTGGCCGCGCGGGACGGCGTCGCGGTGGCTGAGATCAGGAAGGGTGCTTGCGGGGCGTGCTTCAAGGGGCTCACGCCGCATGCGCTCCAGGAAGCCCGCCGCGGCGATCAAATCAAGGTCTGCGAGGCCTGTGGCCGCATCTTAATCATGAGCGAGACCTCGGTGACGTAGGGTAGTACCGGCCTCGCCCCCAGCCGCCGGCGCTTCGGTCCGGCGGGTCTCGACCCCCACTCGTAACGGAGACTGGCCATCCGCGTTCTTCGCCAGCTATTGCCTTACTTGAGGCGCCACAGGGCCGCGCTCGCGGTCGGCGCCGTCTGCGTGCTGCTCACCAACCTGTTCCAGGTCTGGTCGCCGTGGCTCGTGCGCCGCGCGGTGGATCATCTCCAGCACGGGGTCACGAAGAGCACGGTGCTCGTGGACGCGGGGCTGATCCTGCTCGCCGTGACGCTCCAGGGGATCTTCCTCTTCATCATGCGAATGACGATCATTCGCGCGTCCCGGACGATGGAGTACGAGCTTCGGAACGATCTCTTCGCGCACGTGGCCCGCCTGCCCGCCGAGACCTACCGGCGCTGGAAGGTGGGCGACCTCCTTTCGCGCGCCACGAACGATCTGGACGCGGTGAGGAATTTCCTCGGACCGGGGATCATGTACTTCGCCAACACGCTCGTCATGTTCGTGATGGCGGTGACCCTGATGCTCCGGATCGACGTGAAGCTGACGATCGTCTCCTTGCTGCCGCTGCCGGTGCTCTCGTTCGTGGTGGCGCGGCTCGGCGGCTCGCTGCACCGGCTCTACGAGTCCATCCAGGCCCAGTTCTCCACGATGACCGCGAAGGCGCAGGAAACCCTCTCGGGGATCCGCGTCGTGAAGGCGCACGTGGAGGAGGAAGGGGAGTACGAGGCGTTCCGGAAGATCCACGAGGGCTATCTCGAGGAGAACCGGAAGATGATCCGGCTCTGGGCCATGATGTGGCCGATGATGTCGCTCCTCGGTGGAATCGCGGGGGCGATCGTCCTCGCGCTCGGTGGCGCCGCCGTGGTGCACGGGACGATCACGCTGGGCGAGATGGTCGCGTTCCAGATCTACCTCGCCATGCTCATCTGGCCGATGATCGCGCTGGGGTGGGTGTCGAATCTCTTCCAGCGCGGCGCCGCGTCGATGACGCGGATCCAGGTCGTGCTCGATCTCCCGATCGAGAACGACGTGGAGGCGCCCGGCGTGGAGCCGGTGCCCGGAGCGCTGCAGCCGCGCGCGGTCGCGACCGGTGTGGCGCCTGCGTTCGACGGTTCGATCGAGCTGCGTGCGGTGGGGTATCGCTATCCGGAGACGGAGCGCTGGGTGCTTCGCGGGGTGGATCTCCGGGTGAAGCCGGGTGAATCCGTGGCCCTCGTGGGCCGGACCGGAGCGGGCAAGACCACGCTCCTCCATCTCGTGGAGCGGCTCTTCGAGCCCACGGAGGGCGTGGTGCTCCTGGGCGGCGTTCCCGCCGCGGAGTGGCCGCGGCGCGCGCTGAGGCGCTCGCTCGGGATCGTGCCGCAGGAGAGCTTCCTCTTCTCCGACACCATCAAGGCGAACATCGGCTTCGGCTTCGACGACGGCGAGACCGCGCCCGACGCGGAGGCCGTCGCGCGTCAGGCGGGGCTCGGCTCCGATCTCTCCCAGTTTCCGCAGGGCCTCGACACCTTGATCGGGGAGCGCGGCATCACGCTCTCGGGCGGTCAGAAGCAGCGGGTCGCCTTGGCGCGTGCTCTCGCTCTGGGACGCAGGGCCTTGATCCTGGACGACGCCTTCGCGAGCGTGGACCCGGGCACCGAGGAGCAGATCCTCGAAACCCTGTTCGGACTCCCGACCAAGCCGACGATCCTCCTGGCCACGCACCGCCGCTCCGCTCTCCTGCGGGTTGATCGCGTGGTGGTCCTGGATGATGGGAAGATCATCGCGAGCGGCACGCACGAGGAGCTGCTCCGCGCGGGCGGACTCTACGCAGACCTGTACCACGAGGAAGAAGTCGTGGAAGAGCTGGAGGCGCTCTAATGGCCGGCCCCTGGGGATCCGCGGCGGACGACGTCGACGCGCAGGGCGCGATCTACGATCGCCGCCTCGCGGGACGGCTCCTCTTCTTCCTGAAGCCGTACCGCAAGGAGGTCATTCTCTCCGTCATCCTCCTCGCGATCCTATCGGTGCTGGAGATCGCCGGCCCCTACCTCACCAAGGTGGCGATCGACACCTACGTGAAGCCCGCGGCGCCCGGCGCCGGAGCGGTCGCGGCCCAGGCCGGCACCAAGATGACCTGGCTCGCACGCATGCTGCCGCACGACACGGCCCAGGGCCTCATGTTCCTCGCCTTCGGGTACGTGATCGTGCTCTCGATCGCGTTCGGGCTCCGGTACTGGCAGACCTACACGATGTCGATGGTCGGGCAGCGGGCCATGCAGGACCTGAGGCTCACGATCTTCCGGCATCTGGGAACGCTGTCCGCGTCGTACTACGACACGCGTCCCGTGGGGCGGATCCTCACCCGGGTGACGCAGGACGTCGCGGTGCTGAACGAGCTCTTCGCCCAGGGCGTGGTGGCGGTGATCGGGGACATCTTCCTTCTCATCGGCATCGTGGGCGCGATGCTCTGGCTGGACTGGAAGCTCGCGCTCGTCACGCTGACGACGGTGCCTTTGCTCGTGATCGCGACCGCGGTGTTCCGCGCGAAGGTGCGCGTGTCGTATCGGCGCGTGCGCACCCGGCTGGCGCGGTTGAACGGCTTCCTCCAGGAGCATCTCCAGGGGCTCGACATTCTCAAGGTCTTCAATGTCGAAGCCAAGGAGACAAGGAGATTCGACCAGGCGAACAAGGACCACTACGAAGCCCATCTCGAGAACATGTTCCACTACGCGGTCTTCTTCCCGACCGTGGAATTGATCGGCGCGCTCGGGCTGGCGTTGATCTTGTGGTACGGCGGCCTCGGGATCCTCGCGGGCGCCGTCACCTTCGGCGTGGTGGTGGCGTTCATCCAGTACGTGGACCGCTTCTACCAGCCCGTGCGCGATCTCAGCGAGAAGTACAACGTCTTCCAGTCGGCCATGGTGGCGTCGGAGCGGATCTTCGAGTTGCTGGATACGCCCCCCGCCGTACCCGTGTCCCAGTCACCCAGGGCCATGGGCCGCCTGAAGGGCGAGGTCGAGTTCGATCACGTCTGGTTCGCGTACAAGGACGAGGAGTACGTGCTGCGCGACCTCTCGTTCAAGGTGCGGCCCGGCGAGAAGGTGGCGCTTGTCGGCGCGACCGGGGCGGGGAAGACCTCGATCGCGAGCCTGCTGACGCGGTTCTACGAATTCCAGAAAGGCGCGATCCGGGTCGACGGCGCGGACATCCGCGAGATCGATGAGAAGACTTTGAGGCGGCAGATCGGACTCGTGCTCCAGGACGTGTTCCTGTTCGCGGGGACCGTGCGGGAGAACATCGCCTTCGGCGCCCGCGATCGCGAACCGGCGGCCGTGGACCGCGCGCTGGCCGAAGTGGGCGGCGATCGGTTGCGCGCGCGGCTCCCGCAGGGCCTCGAGGAGGACGTGGGGGAGCGCGGCGGCTACTTCTCCATGGGCGAGCGCCAGATCCTGGCGTTCGCGCGCGCGCTTCATTACGACCCGAGCATTCTCATCCTCGACGAGGCCACGTCGGCCGTGGACATCGAGACGGAGCGCGTGATCCAGGCCGCGCTTCGGCGGCTGCTCCACGGGCGGACGTCGCTCGTGATCGCGCACCGGCTGAGCACGATCCTCGA
>DATEOQ010000399.1:0-7934 GCA_035273905.1 Candidatus Eiseniibacteriota bacterium
CGCCCTCGAGGTCGAGGGCGGGCGCGTGCTTGGAGTGCGGCTCGCGAGCGGCGCGGTCGTCGGGGCCGACCGCGTGATCGTGACGCCGGGCACGTTTCTCAACGGGCTCATGCACATCGGCGAACGCACCGTTGCCGGTGGGCGCGTGGGCGAGCGCGCGGCGCGCGGAATCTCGGACTGTCTCGAGGATCTGGGATTTCGCCTGGTGCGGCTCAAGACGGGAACGCCGCCGAGAATCCACCGCGACTCGATCGATTTCGATCGCATGCTGCCGCAGCGCGGCGACAATCCTCCCCGGCCGTTCTCACACTTCACCAACTCGTTGGTGGTGGATCAGATCGAGTGCCATCTCACGGGCACCACGGACGCCACGCACCGCGCGGTGCGCGACAACCTGCACCACTCTCCTCTCTATAGCGGACGCATTCGCGGCATCGGTCCGCGCTACTGCCCCTCGATCGAGGACAAGGTGGTGCGCTTCGCCGACAAGCCGACGCACCAGATCTTCATCGAGCCGGAGGGGCGCGACGTCGACGACTTCTACATCAACGGCCTCTCCACGAGCCTGCCCGAGGAGATCCAGCTCGAGATCCTCGCGACGATCCCCGGCCTCGAGCGCGCGCGCATGATCCGCCCGGGCTACGCCGTCGAGTACGACTTCATCCCGCCCACACAGCTCCATCCGACGCTCGAGACGCGGCCCGTCGCCGGCCTCTACCTCGCGGGCCAGATCAACGGAACGTCGGGCTACGAAGAGGCGGCCGCGCAGGGATTGATGGCGGGCATCAACGCGTCGCTGTCCTTGATGGGGCGCGAGCCGATGGTGCTGCGACGGGACGAGGCCTACATCGGCGTCCTCCTCGACGATCTCGTGACCAAGGGAACGGAAGAGCCCTACCGCATGTTCACGTCGAGCGCGGAGTTTCGCCTCTTGCTGCGCCAGGACAATGCGGCGGAGCGGTTGCTGCATCGTGCGCGGAGTCTCGGCGCGCTGGACTGCGAGGAGATCGCGTGGCTCGAGGATTCGGTGAGGCGGCGCGCGGCTGCCAGGGAGCGAATGCGAACGGTGAAGGTGACGTGTGCGGCGCACGCGGTGATGGCCGAGGCGGCGGCGAACCGATCCGCACCAGACGCGCGTGCCGGCCACGGTGCCGTCGCTCTCGACAGCGCGCACGGAGCGGCGCTCGAGGAGATCGTCCCGATCGAGACCGCGCTCCGTGATGGTCGCATGAGCGTCGACGAGTCCTGCGCTCGTCCCGAGCTTGCCGACTTGGGGATGGAGGCCGTAGAGTCCGCCGCGATCGAGATCCGATATGAAGGCTACATCGCGCGCCAGAAGCGCGAGGTGGAGCGCGCGCGGCGCGGCGAGCAGCTCGCACTTCCGGACCGCGTGTTCGATGAAACCCTGAACGAGATGTCGCGGGAGGGCCGTGAGAAGCTGCGCCGTGTGCGACCGTCGACTCTCGCGCAAGCATCGCGCATTCCCGGCATGTCCCCAGCCGACGTCTCGGTGCTCCTGATCTATGCCGAGCGCGAGCGGCGGCGGGCGGGCCTCAGTTCCGGCTGATCTCGAGGCCGACTTCGCGGCGCTCCGCGTCACGGTCCTGCCTTGGCTTGCGACACTCCCGGGTAACGAGTCGGAGCAGCGTCTCGAAATCCTACGCCAGTACGGCCTCCTCGTTCATGAGCGCGCTGCACGCCTCTCCCTGATCGCGCAAGGCGATCGCCCCGTCCTCTTCACCCGCCACGTTCTCGACTCCCTCAACCTCGCGACCTGCACGAACGCGCCGCCGGCATCCCTTCTCGACATTGGCAGCGGTGCGGGGTTCCCGGGGATCCCGCTCGCCATCGTATGGCCCGAAACCCGCGTGACGCTGCTCGAATCGCGCGACCGCAAAGCCGGCTTTCTCGAGCAGGCGGTGCGACAGCTCGGACTGCGGCACGTGCGCGTGGTGTGCGACCGCCTGGAGCGTGTGAGCCAGGACCGGTCGATCGATCCGGTGGGCGCTGTGACCGTGCGCGCCGTCGGTGATCTGCCCAACGTCCTCGCGCTGGCCGAGCCCCTCGCGGCTCCGGGCGCGTGGTGGGCGTACTTCCTTGGCGGCGGCACCGGGGAGGGCGAGGCAAGGGGCAGGATCCCAGAGGGTCGAGTCGAGGCGGGCAACTTCGGCGGCAGGATTCTTCGAGGGTATTTCCGACATGCCGCTCCCTAGTTCCTCGAGCGCGTCTATGTTCTCGACCATGTTTCACGTGAAACGTGGCGGCAATCGCTTGCAAAAGCGTGAATTATCCAAGGACATGCAGCGAACGGGCGCTTTTTGCGGCACGCGATGTCGTCCGTCGCCCCGTCTTGGAGGTCAATCAGGGGCGCGCGTCCCGGTGTCGAGGAGGGTCGCCGCGGCCACGAGGCTCTCGGGAAGGGGCTCGCGTCCCCAGGTAACGCCGATGGCCACTACGCCCCCTGCCGAGACGGCTCCGTTTCCGAACCCTCAAACCTGCACGTGCCTGGACAACGCACATATTTCCAGCGACTTCCCGCCACGTTTCACGTGAAACATCTTTCGATTTGGTGCTCGGCCCCCTCATCGCGTAGACTGCCGAGGCCCCGACAGGACTGGGCCTGCCTCAGGCTCATAACGTCGAGGAATCCAACATGACCAGGACGGTCGCGATAGCGAATCAGAAGGGTGGGGTGGGGAAAACCACGACCGCGGTCAATCTGGCGGCGGCGCTGGCGCTCGCCCAGAAGAAGGTCCTGCTCGTCGATCTCGATCCCCAGGGAAATGCCGGGAGCGGTCTCGGCCATCCGGCCATGAAGATCGGCCGCGGGATCTACGAGGTCCTGACGACCGACCTCCCGATCCAGGACGTGCTTCTCGAAACCGAAGTGCCTGGGCTCAGCCTCATTCCCTCCGGTCAGCGTCTCGCAGCAGCCGAGGTCGAGCTGGTCGACGTGGAGCGAAGAGAGTTCCGGCTCAAAGAAGCCCTGGCGAGGGTCGAGGACCGGTTCGACTTCATCCTCATCGACGCGCCCCCGTCGCTCGGCTTCCTCACGGTCAACGCGCTCACCGGCGCGAAATCGGTTCTCGTTCCCGTGCAATGCGAGTATTACGCGCTCGAGGGACTGACGCACCTCCTCGGCGCGATCCGGCTCGTGCAGCAGAGTCTCAATCCGACGCTCCAGATCGAGGGCGTCCTACTCACGATGTACGACAATCGCCTCAACCTCTCGCAGCAGGTGCTCGAGGAGACGAGGCGCTTCTTTGCGGAGCGGGTCTATCGGACCGTGATCCCGCGCAACGTGCGGCTGAGCGAGGCGCCGAGCTTCGGGAAGCCGGTGGTTGTCTACGATCCGGGATGCGCCGGATCGACGAGCTACATGAATCTGGCGAGGGAGGTGATCGAGCGTGGTTAGGAAGGCGTTGGGTCGTGGGCTCGAGGCTCTGATTCCGACGGCGGTCGATCGAGAGGTTCCGATCGCTCCGCCCGCAGCAATCCCCGGCGGCCCGGCGCTCGAGCCGCGCCAGGGCGACATTCAGCACGTGTCCCTCACGAAGATCGTACGGAATCCCGCCCAGCCGAGGACCCAGTTCGATCCGGCGACCATCAAGGAGCTGGCCGACTCGATCCGCGAGCGCGGCGTCCTCCAGCCGGTCCTCCTGCGCCCCGCCGGCGAGGGCTATCAAATCGTCGCGGGCGAGCGCCGGTTTCTGGCCGCGCGCGAGGCCGGCTTCACCACGATCCCCGCGATCATCCGCCCGCTCACGGATCGAGAGTCGCTGCTCATCGCCCTCATCGAGAACATCCAGCGCGAGAACCTGAATCCCATCGATGAGGCGCGCGCTTATTATCGCCTCGCAACAGACTACGGGCTCCAGCACGACGAGATTGGCGCCCGCGTCGGCAAGGATCGTTCGACCGTTTCCAACATCATTCGTTTCAATAATTTGCCCGAATCCGTCCAGTCGCTCCTCGAGTCCGGCAGCATTTCGGGCGGCCACGCGCGCGCGCTCCTCGGTCTGTCCGACGTCAAGAGCCAGGTCGATCTGGCCACCTCGGCCGCGTCCCACGGCTGGTCCGTGCGGGAGCTGGAAGACCGGGTCAAGCGCTCCGGGCCGGCCCGCGCTCATCGCCCTCGGCGCGCCCCCAAGCGCGCCTTTTCCGGGGAACTCATGGCCGTCGAAGATGAGTTGATGAGGGCGGTGGGCTCGAAGGTCCGGATCACACGCCGCCGCGGCGGCATGGGATCGATCCTCATCGACTACCACTCGGAGGAGGAGCTGGAGCGGCTGATCGGGCTGTTCCGGGACCTCGCCGCGACGCCCCGTTGAATAGATGTGGATAAGTGCCGTTGGACGGTGGAAAACCGGATAAACTGATTCCCGGACGAGGATTGCGCAGCTAAGTACGATGGGCAAGCGGTCGGTTATGCACAGGCGCCGACTTATCGCATACGGACGCGAAAAAAACCGCGGTCATCCCAACCCAAAGGACCTGGACCCATGGCCCAACCCGTCGCCACGAGCGATGTGCAGCTACTCGAAGAACTGAAGAACGCCCGTGGGGAGATCCTGGGCGAGCTCCGGAAGGTCATCGTCGGCCAGGACGCCGTCGTGGAGCAGCTGCTGACGGTTCTCTTCGCGAACGGCCACTGCCTCCTGGTGGGGGTCCCCGGTCTGGCCAAGACGCTCCTCGTGTCCACGCTCGCGACGATCCTCGATCTCAAGTTCAGCCGCATCCAGTTCACGCCCGACCTCATGCCGTCGGACATCACCGGCACCGAGGTGCTCGAGGAAGACCCGGTCTCGGGCCGGCGCACGTTCCGGTTCATCAAGGGGCCGGTGTTCGCGAACATGGTGCTCGCGGACGAGATCAACCGCACGCCACCCAAGACCCAGGCCGCGCTCCTCCAGTCGATGCAGGAGTACCGCGTGACCGCGGGCGGCACGACCTATCCGCTCGACCTCCCGTTCTTCGTGCTCGCGACGCAGAATCCCATCGAGTTCGAAGGAACGTATCCGCTCCCGGAAGCCCAGCTCGACCGGTTCATGTACCACATCTCGGTGGGCTATCCGACGGACGTGGAGGAGGAGAAGATCGTCGCGACCACGACGAGCGCGTACGAAGCGGCGCCGAAGAAGGTGATGGGGGTCCAGCGCATCCTCGACCTGCAACACCTCGTCCGCCGCATCCCCGTCTCGGAGCACGTGGTCCGCTACGCCGTGCGCCTCGCGCGCGCGTCGCGCCCGGGCCCCGACAGCCAGTCCTTCGTTCGCGACTGGGTGAGCTGGGGCGCGGGGCCGCGCGCCGCGCAGTATCTCGTGCTCGGCGCGAAGGCTCGCGCCGCGATCCAGGGACGCCCCACGCCGGGCGCCGAGGACGTGCGCTCGGTCGCCCCGGCGGTGCTCCGCCATCGCATCATTCCGAACTTCAACGCCGAGGCGGACGGCATCTCGAGCCTCGACATCATCGCCAAGCTCCTCGAAACCACGCCGAGCGTCGACGGCAAGCACGCGTAGCGGGGACGTTCCATGAGCGAGCGACGTCCCCGACTGCTGGACCCGCACTTCATCTCGAAGCTGACGCGGCTCGATCTCACCGCGCGGCTCGTGGTGGAGGGTTTCCTCACGGGTCTCCATCGAAGCCCTTATCACGGCTTCAGCGTGGAGTTCGCGGAGCACCGCCAGTACATGCCGGGCGATCCGCTCCGGCACCTCGACTGGCGTGTGCTCGCCAAGTCGGACCGCAAGTTCATCAAGCAGTACGAGGAGGAGACGAACCTCCGGTCGATGCTCCTCGTCGACACGAGCGCGAGCATGGGCTACGGCTCGCACGGCGTGACCAAGCTCGACTACGCGCGCCAGCTCGCGGCGGCCCTCGCCTACCTCATGCTCCGTCAGAACGACGCGGTGGGTATGTTCGCGTTCGCGACAGGGCGCGCGGAGCTGATCCCGCCCCGCTCGACGCTCGGGCACGCCCGCCCGCTCCTTCTCCTGCTCGAGCGGCTCACGCCGGGGGGCACGACCGACTTCGCGTCGTCGCTCCATTCGCTCGCCGAGCGGATGACGCGCCGCGGGCTCGTGGTCCTGATCTCCGATCTCCTCGACGATCCGGAGCGGATCGCGCAGGCCATCCACCATTTCCGGCACCGGAAGCACGAGGTGCTCGTGTTCCACGTGCTCGACCCGCAGGAAGTGGCGTTCGATTTCGAGCGCGAGGCGGTGTACGTCGATCTGGAGACGGGTGAGCGCGTCACCACGCGCCCGCAGGAGCTCCGATCCGACTACCGCGCACGCGTGAACTCCTGGCGCGACCAGATCCGCCAGTTCTGCATCGAGAAGCGCGCCGAGTACGTTCCCCTCACCACCGACCAGCCGTACGACCGGGCGCTCCTCGAGTACCTCTCCAAGCGCGCGCGGCTCCTCTAGAGCCCGATCCGGATGCCCATCTTCTCGTTCCTCAACTCAGGCTTCCTCGCCGCGCTGCCGCTCGCGTCGATCCCGGTGATCATCCATCTCCTCAGCCGGCGGCGGCTTCCCGAGGTGCCGTTCCCGACGACGCAGTTCCTGCGCCAGCTCGAGCCGCGCGAGATCCGCCGCCTCCGGCTGCGCGAGATCCTGCTCCTCATCCTGCGCACGCTCGCGATCCTGCTCCTCGTTCTCGCGTTCGCGCGTCCCTCCATCACGCCGCGGAACGCGGTGACCACCGCCGCGGCCGCGATGGCGGTGATCGTGGACGACTCGGAGAGCATGGCTGGGCTCGACGAGCAGGCGAAGCCGCGCATGGAGGGGGCGATCGAGCGGGCGCGGGCCCTCGTCGCTGCGGCTCGGCCCGGCGACGAGATGACGCTCATCTCGGCGACGCGCCCCATCGGCGCCGCCACGGAGCACACGTCGGATCGCGTCCGGCTCGGGCGGTCGCTCGCGGCCACGGAGGTCACGATGCTCCCCGCCGACATGGCGGGCGCGCTCCTCACGGCGCGCCGCACCCTCGAGCGGAGCCGGCTCAAGGACCGCGAGCTCTACGTCATCAGCGATCTCCAGCGCTCGAACTTCGACGCGAAGGCGCGCGCCGAGCTCGGCCCCATCGCGGCCGCGAGGATCCGCGTCTACCTCGTGCCCGTCGTTTCATCCCGCGTGCCCAATCACGCGCTCGTCGATCTCGATCCCGTGCTCCGTCCCGGACCCATGGGGCGCGGGCTCGAGCTGCGCGCGCGCGTCGCGAACTACGCGGACGCGCCAAGCGACCGGATCGCGATTCGCGTGCGCCATGGCGACGCCCTCGTGGGCGGAGGCGACGTGACGCTCAAGTCGGACGAGAGCCGCTGGACGGCCATGCCGCTCGACTGGAGAGGCGCGGGATCCGACTCGGCGCAGTCGAGCGGAGCCGTGCTGATCGAGGCGGATCAGGACGCGCTGGCGCCGGACGACCGCTGGTTCGCGGTGCTCGGCGCGCCGGGGCGCCTGCGGGTGTTGCGCGTGACGGAGCCGCGCGAGGGCGCCGCACCCACTCGCTTCTCGTCGCTCGCGCTCGATCCGGGGAAAGACGGGCGGAGCGGATTCACCGTCGACGAGGTCTCGCCGGCCGGACTCCTCGGCCTCACCAAATCGCGCTACGACGTGGTGCTGATCGAGGACGTCGCGTCGCTCTCGACCGAAGGGGAAGCGCGCGTGCGCGCGTTCCTCCGGGACGGCGGCGGCATCGTGGTCGCGCTCGGCCCGCACAGCGATCCCGGCTATTACGGATCGCGCCTCTTTCCGGGGATCATCGATCTCGGGCTCGACGGTGCGGAGCAGGCGGCCGCGGGAGGCTCGTACGAGCTTCGCGCGAGGCTCCCGGGGCACGACGTGCTCAATGGTCTCAACGTCGCGGTCGGCGCGCCGCTCACGGAATCGCGCCTCACCGGCGTCATGAAATCGCGCACGCTCACCACG
>DATEOQ010000400.1:0-7515 GCA_035273905.1 Candidatus Eiseniibacteriota bacterium
CGCATGAGGTCGGAGTAGACGATCGGAATGCGGCGCGCGTTGCCGAGCACGCGGCGAGGCGTCACCAGAACCTCGCCGCCGCGCTCCACCTCCACGCTCCCCGACGCGAACTCGCCGAGCCGCAGCCGTGGGCCCTGGAGATCCAGCAACAGCCCGACCGGCTTCCCCGCCTTGCGAGACGCCGCGCGGATCCGCTCGATGACGCGGCGGTGCTCGGCGTGGGTGCCGTGGGAGAAGTTGAGGCGCGCGACGTCCATCCCCGCCCGGATCATGCGGGCGATGATCGCGGGGTCGGACGAGGCCGGCCCCATCGTGGCGACGATCTTGGTGCGGCGCACGGGAACTGAGTCTAGAACACGAACGCCGCGACGAGCGCGGCGTACGTGGAAGCGGACACGATGGAGCGGGACACTAGATCGCCAGGGTGGCCATGACCTCTTCGGCGTGCCCCTCCACCTTCACTCTGCGGAAGACGTTCTCCACCCGGCCCTCGCGATCGATCACGAACGTGGTCCGCTCGATGCCCCAGTAGCTGCGGCCGTAGAGGTTCTTCTCCTTGTACGTGCCGTACTGCCGCGACACGCCTGCGTCCACGTCGGCCAGTAGCGGGAAGGTGAGGTTGAACTTCTGGGCGAAGCGCTGATGGCTCAGCTCGTCGTCCAGGCTGATGCCGAGCACCACCGCATCCTTCGACTCGATGCGCGGTAGATTGTCCCGGAACGCGCAGGCTTCCATGGTGCAGCCCGGCGTGTCGTCCTTGGGATAGAAGTAGAGGATCACGCGGCGTCCGCGGAACTCGCTCAGCGTCACCTTCCGGCCGAGCGTCGACGGGAGCGCGAACTCCGGAGCCATCATGCCCACGGTGAGGCTCTCGCCCGGCCAGTCCGGCGAGCCCGGCTTGGCGGCCGAGCGGCGGCGCGACGACGGCATGGTCGTCGGGGGCATTTTCGGCGCCTTCTCCGAGAAGGTGCTGATGGCCGGCTCGGGGTCGAACTCGAACGCCGGTTGGCTGCCGCGATTCTGCGGCACGGTTCCGGGGCCCTTCAGCACGGTCTTCGCGGGAGCCTTGGACGGAGCGGCCGCCGCCGGCTTCGCGGACTTCGAACGAGCTGCTACCTTGGGCGCCGGCTTGGACCTGGGGGCGGACTTCGGTACCCGCGACGGGGTCGCCTTCTTGGCCACGCGCGCCTTGGGACGCGCCTTCTTCACGGCTTTCCGCTTCGTGGGCACCCGCGTTCCTTTCCCTTTGGGCGACTTGGACTTGCCGGACTTGACCGCACGCTTGGGCCTTCGAGCCGAGGACTTCCTCGCCATGGAGGTGCCTCCCGAGCCGGTGAGCGCCGACGTTAGTGGCTGTCCGGCGCATCCTAACCGCTGTAGCGAAACGGATCAAGGAAGGTGTGCAAAACGGGGCAGGTTTTGGGCCGCGGGCGTCGCCCCTGGCCTCAGGCCCCGGTCCGTACCTTGGAGAACGTGAAGACCGACTCGTCGAAGTGGTCGGGCGCGGCGGCGTTCTCGAACCGAAGCATGACCGGACGGCCTTCCATCCGGCGAAGAAGCGACAGTCGGACCGGGCCGACCTGCGTCCACGACTCCCAGGACGCCATCCCGGGAGGCGGCTTGCTCCCGGTCAGGAGCATCTCCCACTTGTCGACCATATGGGTCTTCTGGTTCACGTAGAGCCAGTAGTGATCTTGCGGCGTGAGGCCCACGTTGGAGTCGAAGGTCAGGGAGAGGACGTCCCACACCTCGCCATTCGGCCCGTTCGCCTGACGGTCGTAGGTGAGATTGGTGCCGGGGTCGCGCAGCTTGAAGGGCATCATGACCCAGTACGTGTCGTTCACCCACCGCTCGTATCCATTCTGGATCCGCCCCTTGATGATCGCCGGGTCGGAATCGGGCACCCCGTCGGTGAACGAGATCCCGTGCTTGTCGCCGAGGTTGAAGATGGCGACCACGTGATGCCCCTGATCGTCCGGCCCCTCGACGCGGGCGCGGCCGTTCTTCTTGTCCCACCAGTGCTGGAATCGCGCTACTTCCTTGCCTTCCTTCACCGCGACGAAATCGAAGCGGAAGCAGGGGAGCTGGTCCCACGCGGATTGTCCCCCCATCGCGTCGGTGAGCTCCTTCGCGACCTGGGCGGCGTGCGCGTCGGCCTTCCCCATCGGAGCGGGCTTGGCCGCGGCGGGAGCGGCGGACGAGGGCTTCTCCGAGGACTTCGTGGCGTTG
Source organism: Candidatus Eiseniibacteriota bacterium (assembly GCA_035273905.1). GTDB lineage: Bacteria > Eisenbacteria > RBG-16-71-46 > SZUA-252 > SZUA-252 > WS-9. Next base: position 2,230 of record DATEOQ010000400.1, read on the forward strand.
GAGCCTGGAGCCTGGCAGGCCGTGACGACGACGGCCAGGAGCGCTGTCCAGAGGAGAGGAATTCGACGACGCACGCGGAACCTCCCTGTTCGAAGCGGCGATTCAATGCCGGGACGCGCTAGCGCGCCCGGCGGTCACGACATCGACTTCAGGAACTCGATGACCTTCTGACGGTCGGGGACCTTCCCCATCTCGTGGATCTCGATGAGGCGGACGATGCCCTTCGTATCGATGATGAACGTGGAACGGGCGGCGATGCCGCTGTCGAGGAGCACGCCGTAGCGCTTGGCCACCTCACCGTGCGGCCAGAAGTCCGCGAGGACCGGATAGTCGATCCCGCCGAGATGCTCAGCCCAGACCTTGTGCACTGGCGCCGAGTCGACCGAGATGGCAAACACCTGCGCATTCAGTCCGTCGAAGGTCTGCTGCTCCTTGTTGTATCCCGGCATCTGCACGTCGCAAACGGATGTGAAGGACATCGGATAGAACACGAGGACTACGTTCTTCTTCCCGAAGTAGCTCGAGAGCGTGACCTCGTTGTTGTTCTGGTCGCGCAAGGTGAAGTCGGGTGCTTTGTCTCCGACCTTGAGCGTGGGCGTGCTGGTCAGCGTGGCCTCCATGTCTGCTCCTTCATTTATTCCGCGGCGACCGTGTCGCGCTGACCTTCGGTCCGCGCGAGCGTCTCCGGATCGTTGTATCCGACCTGGATCTCCTTGGGCACGTAGTCGAGCAGGTGCTTGAGCGAGAGCGCCTCCTTCACGAGAGCGCGCGCCACGACGAGCCGCTGCACCTGGTTGGTCCCTTCGTAGATCTGCGTGATCTTGGCGTCGCGCATGTACTTCTCGATGGGATAGTCGCGCATGTAGCCGTAACCGCCGAAGATCTGCACCGCGTTCGTCGTGACTTCCATCGCCACGTCGGTCGCGAAGAGCTTGCACATGGCGGAGAGCTTGGAGACGTTCGGCGCGCCCGAGTCGACGGCCATCGCCGCGACGTAGACGAGATTCCGGGCCGCCTCCACCTTGGTGGCCATGTCGGCGAGCATCTGCTGGATCATCTGGAACGACGAGATGGGCGCGCCGAACTGCTCGCGGTGTCCCGCATAGACCATCGCGTACTCGAGCGCCCCCTGCGCGAGGCCCACCGCCTGCGCCGCCACGCCGGGGCGCGCCTTGTCGAGCGTCCCCATCGCGTGCTTGAACCCCATGCCGGCCGACTCGCCGAGCAGGTTCTTCGCCGGCACGCGGCAATTGTCGAAGTGGATCTCCACGACCGGCACGGCGCGGATCCCCATCTTGTCCTCGATCTTGCCGATCCTGAAACCAGGCGTCCCCTTCTCGACCATGAGCGCGCTGATGCGGCGCGACTTGGACGTGGCGTCGGTGACACAGAAGATCGAGTAGAAGTCGGCGGCGCCGCCGTTGGTGTTCCACTTCTTCTCGCCGTTCAGGACGTAGTGGTCGCCTTCCCGGGTGGCGTTGCAGCGGAGGCCGGCCGCGTCGGAGCCGGCGTACTTCTCGGACAGACCGAAGGAGATGAGCTTCTCCCCCTTCGCGATCGGAGTGAGCCAGCGGTGCTTCTGCTCCTCCGTTCCCCCGACGAGAATCGGGAACGTGCCGAGCGCGTTCACGGCGTAGAGCACGCCCACGCCGCCGCACGCGCGCGACAGCTCCTCGACGCAGATGCAGAGATCGAGCACGCCGCCGCCGGAGCCTCCGTACTCCTTCGGAATCCAGACGCCCATGAGACCCGCCTTGGCGATGGCGTCCTTGATGTCCCACGGATATTCCTGCAGCCGGTCGTACTTGGCGGCGTTCGGGCGGACGAACTTCTCAGCGACTTCGCGGGCACGCTCGCGCCACTGGAGATTCTGCTGGGTAAGGAAGGCGGACAAGGTACCCCCTGCATGTCGATGAGAGGACGATCCGAACGGGCCGCGGAGCGGGTGGCGCGTCGGAGGCGCGGGCATCGCGCGAACCCCGATTATTTCGCAGGGAGCGCGGTTTGGCTAGGCCGGAGTTTTGAGCCTGCGGCGGACGGGCGCGGTGCGCGGAGACGAAGCGCGGCCGGGAGTTACGAACCGCGACGCAGCCACGTAAAACCGCCATGGCATCAGGTCCCAGGGGGCGGCCGCCGTCTCGCACCCGATCCGGGCCGAGGTGGCGACGGCCTGGTCGGCGACCGGCGTCCCGGGCTCGATCCAGACCTCCCGGCCGAGGAGATCGGCCCCGTTCTGGTTCAGGTCCAGCGCGAACGCCTGGCAGAGCTTCCCCGGTCCGCTCGCGAGGAGGTGGAGCGCGTCGAGACCACGCCCTCGGCGCATTTCTTCGAGGCCCTGGAGCGGCTCGACCGCGCGGATGAGCACGGCGGCGGGGCTGTCCTTGGGCTCGGTGACCGCGTTCAGCATGTAGTGCATCCCGTAGGTGAGGTAGACGTACGCATGCCCCGGCTCCCCGTACAGCATCGAGGTGCGCGGCGTGCGTCCCGCGCGCGCATGGCAGGCCTTGTCCCCCTCGCCGACGTACGCCTCGGTCTCCACGATGGTGCCCTGGAGCAGGGTGCCGGTCACGGGGTGCCGACGCACGAGGGTGGCGCCGAGGAGCTCGCGGGCGACCGTGAGGGTGGGACGTGCGTAGAAGGACCGGGGAAGCGCGCGGGGCATGGTGGAATTGTAGCGGATGCGCGCGGCCGCATCGGCACGCGTGGCCGCGGAGCAGGCGGCACGGGTGGCCGCGGGCGCCGTCGGCATGCTTGGCCGACGCAAGAAGGGCGAAGGCTCCCTCAGCGTTCCGGGCGATCCTGCGCGCCCTTCGTCCGGCGGCGCCTTGTCAACGCCCCGGCGCGGCGGTACCCTGTGCGCTTCCCGACGTTTCAGACCGTGCCGTGAACCCGTGCGACTGCATGTCGCAAGATCGGAGGCTCATCCGTGAAAGCCATTCTTCGCGTGCTCCCCTGGACCGCCCTCTTACTGGGCATCGTGCTGATGGGGGGCACGGCCTTCGCGTACGAGCAGGCCGACAGCTTGGCCGCGGCGGCGCATGCCGATTCCGTCCAGGTACCGCCTCCGCCACCGCCACCGCAGCAGACGACCCCGCCGCCGGCCACACAGACCGCGCCGCCGCCGGCCACGCAGGTTCAGGCCACGGCCTCAACGCCTCCCCCGGCGAAGCAGCAGCCGACCGGTCCGTTCGGCAAGGGAACGCGCCGCGCGTCCTTCACCGCGGGATGGGGACGCTCGTTCGGCGACGACTATCTGCTCCTCGGGCTCGGCATGGGCTATTTCTTCCGGAACAACATGGCCCTCAACTTGAGCCTCGAGAAGTGGCTGGGCAGCGACCCGAACGTCACCAAGTTCACGCCAGAAATCCAGATGGTGGTGCCGCGCCCGCGCGGGCCGCGCCCTTATCTCGCCGGATTCTGGCGGCGCGCCTGGATCGAGGACGCCGACGACCTGAGCTCGATCGGCGGACGTGCGGGCATCTACAACAAGATCGCGGGACGCTCTGCGGGCGGTATCGGCGTCGTGTACGAGCACTACCTCGACTGCAACGACGACATCTACCACTCCTGCTCGCAGGTCTACCCCGAGGCTGTTTTCGGCGTCTCGTTCTGATCTCGTTGAATTCGAGCAAGCACTGGGCTGCGGGCGCCATGATGTCGGCGCCCGCAGTTTCGGCTTAGGCTAGAGCGCGATGGGTCTTCGACTCGCGCTCTTCCTGACGGTCTTCATCCACCTGGTCGGGTTCGGGATCATCGTCCCGCTCCTGCCCTACTACGCGCAGACCTACGGCGCGAGCGGCGTCCAGGTGGGACTCCTCCTTGCGTCGTTCTCCGCGATGCAATTCCTCTGCTCGCCGGTGTGGGGGCGATTGTCCGATCGCATCGGAAGGCGCCCGATGCTGATCGGGAGCCTCGTGCTCACCGCCGGCTCGTACGTGATGTTCGCGTTCGCGAGCTCGCTGGTGATGCTGTTCGCGTCGCGAATTCTCGCCGGGATTGCGGGCGCAACGATCTCGACCGCTCAGGCCTACGTCGCGGACACCACTCCCTTGGAACGACGCACGCAGGGCATGGGGCTGATCTACGCCGCGTTCGGGGCCGGCTTCATCTTCGGTCCCGCGATCGGCGGCATCTTGAGCCACTACGGCTACGCGGTGCCCGGGCTCGCCGCCGCGGGGATGGCGCTCGCCGCGTGCGTCGCGGCGATCGCATTCCTCCCCGAGTCGCTCCCGCGTGAAGCGCGAGCCGAGGCTGTCGCGAGGCGCGCCTCGGCCGGATCGCGTTGGGCCATGTTCGATCGTCCCGTCGTTGGAACCGGGCTCTGGCTCCTGTTCCTGTCCACGGTCTGCTTCGCCGCGATGGAAGGAACGTTCGCGCTCTTCGGCCAGTGGCGCTTCGGCCTCGGTCCGAGACAGATCGGATTGCTGCTCGCCTACACCGGCACGCTCGCGGTCATCCTCCAAGGCGGCATCGTGGCGCGCCTCGCGCGTCGATTCGGTGAAGGCGCGATGGTGCGCGCGGGTTTTCTCGTGATGGCGGTCGGACTGGTTGGAATGGCCCTGGCTCCCACGATGTCGTGGCTCATGGCCGCGCTCGGTCTCATCGCGGTGGGGTCGAGCCTGGCCGGACCGACGCTCGCGGGATTGGTGTCGTCCGCAGCGAGTGCGGTGGAGCAGGGCGCCGTGCTTGGGTTGTATCAGTCGATGGGTAGCCTGGGACGCGCGGTCGGACCGTTCCTCGGCGGATGGGCGTTCGACCACGTCGCGCATCCCAGCCCGATGTGGTTTGGAGCGATTGTGGTTGGCATTTCGAGTGTGCTGGCGCTCAGGCTACCGGTGCGGATCGGCGAGGGTTCGAAGACCGCTGGGTTGGGTTAGGGCCGCGTCGAGCTAACTCGCCCCGCGGCGAGTTGCGGCGTTCAGATTTCCGCACGACCGTGCGGTTTTCGTCGCATTTCCGCACGACCGTTCGGAAAACGGAACGCTTTAACGAAGGTTGCGCCGTCGCAAGTTGGGATTTCCGCACGACCGTGCGGTTTCAGCTCGCCCCGGGGCGAGTTCAACGCACTCCGGCCCGCCCACTCCAGCCAGGTATCTCGCTCGCCTGTTTCACCCACTTCACGAACTGAGTCTCATCGAGCCCATCGTCTTCACGAACGTCCAAATACCGCACGTCGGGGTGCTTGGACTCGCCGGGGGGCATGGGCCGGAGCGACCTGCCGATGAAGAAGGTCACCTTGATGTACTTCGTGAAGCAATGGAAGCTGAGGAACCATCCCTGGCCCTC
>DATEOQ010000401.1:0-2253 GCA_035273905.1 Candidatus Eiseniibacteriota bacterium
AGAACGGATCGCACCAGGTGCCGCCCCAGTCGTCGTTCAGGTAGGTCGGGTTGTACTTCGCCTGCAGCTTGAGCCCGATCTTCTCGCCTTCAACCTTGACGCCGCCGCCCAGGCCGAGCGAGAAGCGGGAGACCGTGTCGAATCCACGATCCGGGTTGAAGAAGGTGGCACCGAGGCCGAGCAGGAAGTAGGGGTGCATGTTCGAGCCGTAGCGGATCTTCTCGAACAGGAAGTTGCCGTGGAGCTGGCCGACCTTGAGGCCGATGCGATCCACGCCGAGCACGGAGAGATGGCTCTCCTGCTGCATGTAGGACGCCTCGAAGGTGAACCCCTCGTGCGCCATGAACCCGATCTGCCCGCCCCAGGTGAGGCCGCCCGTCACCTTCACGTCCTTGGCATCGTTCTGTCCCAGCTCGAGGTTGCCGGCCGTGGTGTAGCCCGCCATGGGCGAGATATAGATTTCGCGTGCCTGCGAGGACGAGGCGGTACCTGCGAGAGCCAGTGCGAGCGTGACCGCCGCAATCCGACTGCGAGTCGACATGGTTCCCTACCTTCCTTTCCCGGTTCGAGATGGGGTGCCCGGCGCTGTGGCCGTGGCCGGACCGGAGTGTCGGCCATCCGAGAAGGTGGCGCAAGAGGGACTTAGCGAGTCCCAAGAGTGACTTAGGGAGGCCCGTCGACCGTCCGATAGAAAATACGGAAAGGCCCGTAGGCGCCGGATTCTCCCCGGAACTCGGCGGGCGTGTATCATGGGAGTGCACGCTTGGGGCCGCGCATCGGGACGCCTCCACCTACGAGGATCGCCGCATGAACAAACGACCTACGGCCGAGCTGGCACCCCTTCTGGACTGCGACGTCCCCGAGCGGCTGCCGGTGCTCCCGCTCATGAGCACCATCGTCTTCCCCCTCGGTGTGACCTCGCTCCAGGTGAGGGTGGAGCAGTCGAAGGCGCTCCTGCGCGATTTCTCGGACCCGGACAACCTGATCGCGCTCGTCACGAGCCCCGCCAAGCGGGAGCAGGAGATCCGCCCCGAGGACCTGAGCCGGGTCGGCCTCGCCGCGCGCGTGATCCGGATCCTCAACATGCCTGGGGGGAACGTCCAGGTCACCCTCGAAGGGCTTCGCCGCGTCGAGATCATCGAGATCGTCTCGCTCGAGCCCTACATGATGGCCCAGGTCTTCTGCCCCACCGAGGTCCCTGGCGATCCCGCGGCCGTCCGCGATCTCGTGAACCGCATCCTCAAGTCGCTCCGCGCGCTCGCGCAGCTCGACAAGACCTATCCGCCCGAGCTGGACAACATCTTCAGCATGAATCTCGGGGACCCCGGGCTCTTCGCCGACACGGTCGCCTCGATCGTGCGCTTCCCGCTCGACACGAAGCGCCTGATCGTCGAGACCCTCGACGTCCACGACCGGCTCGAGATCGTGGCGCAGGCGATCGAGGCCGAGATTGCGCGGCTCACCGTGGCCGAGGACGTGGTGCGGCGCACGAGCGAGCAGATGGAGAAGGGGCAGCGCGAGTACTTCCTCCGCCAGCAGCTCAACGAGATCCGCCGTCTGCTGGGCGAGGACGATCCGCAGGAGATGCTCGTCCGACAGATCATCGAGCGCGCGGAAGGAATCGGGCTCCCCAAGCATGTGCTCGCCGTGGTCGAGGAAGAGACGAACCGGCTCCGCTATTTGCCGCCGTCCTCGCAGGAGTCGGGCGTGATCCGGAACTACATCGACTGGCTGCTCTCGCTCCCCTGGTCGCGCCGCTCCACGTCCCCGATCGATCTCGACGAGGTGGCGCGGAGTCTCGACGAGGAGCACTTCGGGCTGGAGAAGGTGAAGGAGCGCATCCTCGAGTACCTCGCGGTGCTCAAGCTGAAGAACGACCAGAAGGGACCCATTCTCTGCTTCGCCGGCCCCCCAGGGACCGGCAAGACATCGCTCGGCGCGTCGATCGCGCGAGCGCTCAAGCGCGCCTGCATCCGCATGAGCGTCGGCGGGGTGCGCGACGAGGCCGAGATCCGCGGGCACCGGCGGACCTACATCGGCTCACGCCCCGGAAAGATCATCCGGAGCCTCCGCGATTCCAATTCCAGCAACCCCGTCTTCATGATCGACGAGATCGACAAGCTGGGGCACGACGCGCAGGGAGACCCCGCGGCGGCGCTCCTCGAGGTACTGGACCCCGAGCAGAACCAGCACTTCATCGATCACTACATCGAGATTCCGTTCAATCTCTCCGAGACGCTCTTCATCACGACC
>DATEOQ010000402.1:0-11078 GCA_035273905.1 Candidatus Eiseniibacteriota bacterium
GTGGGAGAGGGTCGCGGAGGGAACCGAGAGCCTCCAAAAAATCCGGATAAGTTTACCCGCCGGCCTTCCTCGAAGCAAGGACGGGCTCCGATGTGGAATTTGGGCTCGTTTTGAGTTGACCTGCCGCGACACGCGTAGCAGGGTGTGAATATGAGGTCCGTTTCGGATCGGAGCGTTCGTCATGCCGCGTGTTGAAGCACCGGAGATCGAGCGGGACCTCCTCGGACGCGTCATCGACGCGCTCGACACGGGACTCCTCGCCCTCGATGAAGATCGCCACATCGCCGCCATCAACGACACCCTCGCCAAGGGGTGGGGCGTGGAGCGCGCGGTGGTGGTGGGCCAGCCGATCTCCGCGGTGTTCGAATCCGAGACGGAGCGGTGGTACCTCCCCGTGCGCGGCGCCGAAGCGCGCGCCACCCGTGAGGTCCGGGGCACCGTCGCCGAGCGCGAGGTCCTCATGCGCTACAGCGCGACCGGCCTCGGCGACTCGGGCGACGTTCTCATCCGGGTCGAGGACCTGGTCGACGCGGACTTGGAAGAAGAGGTGTTCCGGAACACGGAGCGCCTCATCTCCCTGGGCGAGCTCTCCGCCCGCGTGGCCCACGAGATCCGGAATCCTCTGACCGGCGTTCGGACCACGGTCCAGTTCGTCGCGTCCAAGCTCCGCGCCGGGGACTCGCGCCGGGACGACCTCCAGGACGTCTTGAAGGAGCTCGATCGGATCGAGCAGATCATCACCGACCTCCTCCTCTTCGCTCGACCCCAGGCGGGCCGCCCGGTTCCGACCGACTTCCGCGAGATCGTGGAGAAGGTCCTCGACATCCTCGCCCGCCGGTTCATCGACGGCGGGATCGAGGTGGACGTGGACCTGGAGGCGGATGTCCCGCTGGTCCAGGTCGACCCCGACATGGTCCAGCAGGTGGTGTTGAACCTCGTGATCAACGCGATCCAGGCGATGCCCGGTGGCGGCGTCCTGCGGGTGACCACGGGCCTCCGGCGCACCCGGTACAAGAAGGCCTACGTCGACCTCACGATCGCCGACACGGGCCCCGGGATTCCCGAGGAGGTGAAGGAGAAGATCTTCGATCCCTTCTTCACGACGAGGTCGATGGGAACTGGGCTCGGGCTATCGATCTCGCTCCAGATCGCGCGGGAGCACGGCGGGAACCTCACCGCGAGGAACCTCGCGCAGGGCGGGGCGGCATTCCGGTTTGCGCTCCCGGCGATGCTGGTGCCGGAGGAGGTGCAGGCGGTGGTGACCGGCGGTCCGGAGGTGAAGGTGTCGGCGGAGCGTGCCGAGGTTAAGAACGAAGCCAAGGCGGAGCCGCGCGAGTCGAAGGCCGCGGAGCCCCGCGAGTCGAAGGCCGCGGAGCCCCGCGAACGCGCCGAGGCGAAAGCGGAGTCGAAGGCGGAGACCCGCGAGAAGGTGGAGGAGAAGGCATGAAGCTCCGGATCCGGATCGCCGACGACGAAGAGCTGATCCGGAAATCCCTCACCAAGGTCCTCCGGAGCGAGGGCTACGACGTGGACTCCGTCGGCACCGCGGCCGAGGTCCTGGAATCCGTCCGCCGCGATCCGCCGCACCTGCTCGTCCTCGATCTTCGCTTCCCGGACGGGGGCGGCCTGGAGCTCCTCCCGCGCCTCAAGAGCCTGGCGCCCGAGATGAAGGTCGTGGTCATCACCGCCTTCGGCGATCTCCCGACCGCGGTCGAGGCGATGCGGCAGGGGGCGACCGACTTCCTCAAGAAGCCGTACGAGATGCACGAAATGCTCCTCGCGGTGGAGCGGCTCAAGGCGGGGCTCGTGCGCGAGACCCAGCTCGACGCCTTCCGCCGGGGCGAGCTCGAGGCCTTCCTCAAGACCAAGATCGTCGGCGACTCGCCGGCGATGCGGCGGATCTGGGACGTGGTCGAGAAGGTGGCCGGGAGCGAGGCCACTACCGTCCTCATCGAGGGGGAGAGCGGGACCGGCAAGGAGCTGGTGGCCCGGGCCATCCACTTCGAGTCGGCGAGGAAGTCGGCGCCGTTCCTCGCGCTCAACTGCTCGTCGTTCCAGGAGCAGCTCCTCGAGAACGAGCTCTTCGGCCATGAGCGCGGCGCCTTCACCGACGCGCGGGAGCCGAAGCGCGGCCTCGTGGAGCTGGCGGACCAGGGGACGCTCTTCCTCGACGAGGTGGGGGATCTCCCGGCAGCGACCCAGGCGAAGCTCCTCCGCTTCCTCGAGGATCGAACGTTCAAGCGCGTGGGCGGCGCGGCGGATCTCTTCGTCGACCTCCGGATCGTCGCGGCGACGAACCGGGAGCTGGATCCCGCGGTGCGCGAGGGGCGTTTCCGCCAGGACCTCTACTACCGGTTGAAGGTGGTCTCGGTGGACCTGCCGCCGCTCCGCGAGCGGAGCGACGACATCGTCCTCCTCGCTCGCCACTTCCTGGGGATCTACAACGAAAAGTTCCGGAAGGCGTTCCTCAACATGGATCCCGAGGTCGAGGCGATCTTCCGCAGCTATCGCTGGCCCGGGAACGTTCGCGAGCTGAGGAACCTGATCGAGCGGATCGTCCTTCTGGAGGACGACGAGGTCCTCCGCGAGGATCATCTTCCCGCGGAGATGGTGGCGCAGGTGGAGGCGGTGCCCCGCGTGCTCCGCGAGGCGCTCGCCGCGCGCGGCGACGGAGAGGACGACGGCGGCCACCTCACGCTCTCCGAGGTGGAGCAGGAGCACATCCTCCGCGTGCTCGAGTTCACCGATGGCAATCGCTCGCGTGCCGCGCGCATCCTCGGCATTTCCCGCCAGTCCTTGATCGAACGTTTGAAACGGATCGCGTCCGCCCCCGGCGCGCTCTCCGCCGACGACATCGCGCGCGCGCGCATCGTTCGCTGATCCTCGCGACTCACTCCTCATCTCAAATTGCCTGTCGCCTTTCTTGGGGTGTCGTGTTTCTCGACAGCGCGCGAAGTTTCAGAGGGACATCGCGTGTGAGTCGCCTCGATTCGCGCGATCGCTGTCCATTCTCATGACAGGCGCGCGCGATCTATCGCGTCGCTGATCTTCACCTCCGCGCGACGCGCTAACTCCGCTGATTCGCGTGTGATGCATCGTCATCACACGACCTCGACCCTCATCGAAATCCTCTTGGCCCGGAACCTGCTTCTTCATATAGCGCGATGGACTCAAGGGGAGGTGAGAAGTGCCACCGTCCGTACTCATCGTGGATGACGAGCAGCTCTTGGTGCGGACCCTCTCCAGTGTTCTCTCGGAGTACGGCTATCGCATCACCGTAGCCGGATCCGCGGAGGAAGCGGCGCCGCGGATCTTCGGGCAGGAGGGAGTCGATCTCGTCCTGCTCGATAACCGGTTGCCCGGGGAGAGCGGCATTCAGCTGATGCAGCGGCTCCGCGAGCAAGCGGTGCGGTCGAAGGTGATCCTGATGACCGCATACGGGACTGCCGAGGTGCGGCGACAGGTGGAGCGGCTGGCGGGCGAATACCTGACCAAGCCCTTCGACCTGGGGGTGGTGGTGGAGGTGGTGCGAGCGTTGATCGGCCCAGGTCTCTTGGAGCCGACAGAGTCAGAGCTCAATCCAACGTGAGGGGAGGTGATTGTTGATGCCGGCCAAGAAGAAGGCTGCCAAGAAGAAGGGCGCGAAGAAGAAGTAAGGTAGTGCGGATTGGGCACGTCCTCAGGGTCGTCCGGCTTCGGCTGGACGGCCCGGTTTTTTTTGTCGGAGCGAGGCTGGAGGGGCGCAGTTACTTTCGGGCCAGTAAGGCGGGCCAGTTCAGGACCACCTTGGTCGTTCCAGGAATCTCCTTTCCCTCGGTGGACACGAACACGAACTTCTGGCCGTCCGCTGCAGCCGCGTACTGGTTTCGGGTGGTTTGTCTGGTCTTGCTCGGGGACTTGAAGAGCTCATGCGGGAGCGAGAAGTGGGGCGTCGCGCCGGCGTCCACCGACACGCTCATGAAGCGGCCATCGAGAGACAGGTAGAAGAGCTCACGGCCATCGGCTCGCCAGGACGGTTGCAGGCCTCCCTCCGTGGAGATCCGCCACTTTCGGCCGCCGCCCACTGGCTGGACGTAGATCTCCCATCGCCCCGACTCGAGTGATGAATAGGCGAGCCACCTTCCGTCGCGGGTCAACGCTGGTTGAGCCTCCGATACCCGTGTCGCCAGGATCGGTGCGGGCCGTTGGTGGCCACCTGCGGGAATGGAGAAGATGTCGATGTTTTGACCCGGGTCCGACCGCGAGAACGAGATGAACAGGATGGACCGCCCATCGGGGGACCAGGCCGCGGCATCGATGTCCTCGGCGCTCGACACGTACAGAGAATCGACGGAGGCTCCATCCACTGCCTGAACGACCAACCGGTCCGGAAATCCGTCATATAGGATGCGCGATCCGTCCGGTGACCAGACGGGGGAGATCGCATCCTGATCCCTCAGCTGCGAGAACGGCCTTCCTAGATTTCTGGCGAGATCCCACAGCCAGATCTGAACCTTGGACCGCTGGAACCGTCCCACGGCGACCGCGAGCTGGGTTCCATCCGGGGAAAGGGCCGGCTGATCGTAAGCATCCGGTGGCCCGATGGTGCCGAGCGGCGCCCCTTTGCGGTTCAGCCAAACCAAGCGCTCCGCGCTCTGGGAGGCACCGGAGTGATAGACCAGGGTTCCCTCGGACGAGACCGAAAACTGCGCGGATCCTGAGTTGTTCGCCTCCACATCCCGCGCAAGCGGCACCGGGTCGCCCTTGAGCTCGAGAGCGGCCGGATCGAACGGTTGCGCGAACAATGTACCCTCGCGAACGTAGAGCAAATGCCCGCTGGCGTACTCGACTCGCGATGAAATCGGCCCCAAGACCTTGACCTTCGAGCCGTCGATCGACCCGACCTTGAGTGTGCCTTGCTCGAAATTGACGCCCTGGTATCCGATGTAGAGGAAGTGCCGGCCATCGGGGAGAAACTGAGGCCACGCGCTGCCGCCCGGCGCGTCGCGACGGGCCGCTCCGGTCGGGGTTCCTCCCGAGTCGCGGACCATGCAGACGCTATCGGCTGAGTCGCCATCGAAGAGGATCACCCCCCTCGGGCTCCACGTTCCATCGCCGCCGACGTGCACCTCGCAGAGCGGGATCGGGCTCCCTTCGCTCAAATTCAATTTCATGAGCTTGCCACCGACGAAGAAGCCAAGGGACTTGCTATCGGGTGACCAGAAGGGACGCCCGGATCCCTCGGTCCCGGCGATACGGCGCGTTTCGAGCGAGTTCACAGGGCGTAGCCATATCGAGGACACACCCGTGGAGTCTGTGGCATTGAATGCCAGGGTTCTCCCGTCCGGAGAAATGCGTGGGAGGCCGAACCCGTTCTCAACACCTCGGCGTCCAGGGAAACGTTGGCCGGCGGGCTCAGCTCGAATACGGCCGGTTTTGTGGTGCGACCGGGGCGCAGGAGAAGGATCGAGAACGCGGCGACCACGATCAGCACGGCCCCCAGGAGAATCGCGGTGCGCTTTGCCCAGCCTTTCCTGTGTGGTCCCATGTGCGCGACCGGAGCCTCGCGGGAGCCGGATTCGACGATCCACTCGAGCTCTCGCTTGAGATCGCCGGCGGTCTGCCACCGGTCGTCGGGATCCTTGGCCAAACACTGGCGAACCAATCGATCGAGCGCAGGAGGGGTCATGGGCGCCAGCTCCTGCATCTCGCGAGGCTGATCTCGCAGGATCATCGAGATGAGGCTCGCGGCCGAGGTGGAACCGAAGGCCGGCTTCCCGGTGGCCATCTCGTAGAGCACACAGCCCATCGCCCAGATGTCGCTCCGCGTGTCGGCCGGCTTTCCCTCCAGTTGCTCCGGAGCCATGTACCGCAGGGTGCCTACCATCATTCCCTTGGCCGTGATCGGCTCGTCCGATTCGCCTCCGAGGGCGGTGGCGGTCGCCTCCGCGGCAACGACCGGTCCGGAGGCGCGTGCGAGCCCGAAGTCCATGAGCTTGGCCGTGCCCTTCGTCACCATGATGTTGCCGGGCTTGAGGTCCCGATGAACGACCCCCGCGCGGTGTGCCTTGTCCAGCGCGTCCGCGATCTGAGCACCGAGCTTCAGCAGCTCGGGCGTGGGCAGCGGGCCGCGCGAGAGGCGGCGAGCGAGCGTTTCCCCTTCGATCAGCTCCATGACCAGGTAGTCGGTGTCTGCCTCCCGACCGATGTCATGAAGGACACAAATGTGGGGATGGTTTAGGGCCGAAATCGCCTTGGCCTCGCGTTGGAAGCGGGCGCGGTCCTCGCGCGATGGGGAATCCGGAAGGACCTTCACGGCGACATCCCGGCCCAGGCGGGTATCTCGGGCTCGGTAGACCTCGCCCATCCCACCTGCGCCCAGCGGCATCAAAATCTCGTACGGGCCGAGCTTTGTGCCCGGAGCGAGCGCCATGGGCGGACTGTACGCGGTTTTTCGAGTGCTTGCCACGGCTCGACCCGGCCTCCAATTTGACAGCCACCTGGATCACTGGGAGAATCGCGACGTGCCCGACTCCATGGTCCGCCTGTACGGGGCCCGCCAGAACAACCTCCGCAACATCGATGTGTCCTTCCCTCACGCGTCTCTGACCGTCGTCACCGGGGTGAGCGGCTCGGGGAAGTCTTCGCTCGCCTTCGACACGCTCTATGCCGAGGGGCAGCGGCGGTATGTCGAGTGCGTCTCGACCTATGCGAAGCAGTTCCTCGACCGGCTCCCGCGGCCAGACTACGACCGGGTCGAGGGATTGGCGCCGGCGGTGGCGATCCGGCAGGGGGCGGCGGCGTAGACAGGGCGGTCGACGGTGGGCACGGTGACCGAGCTGGCGGACTACATGCGGCTTCTCCTCGCGCGGGTCGGGGAGACCTGGTGCTCCAAGTGCGACGCGCCGGTGCCTCGGCACAGCGTGGATTCGGTTCTCGAGGAGATCCTCACCGTCCCCAACGTGGCGGTGACCATCTCCACGCGGTTCGAAGCGAGGGAGGGGGAGACCGCCGAGCAGCTCGCGGCGCGCGCGCTCTCACGTGGATTCCTCCGGGCGCGACGGGTGGGGAGCACGGAGTGGGTGCGGCTCGATGAGCCGCTCGCGGGGCTCATCTCGCCGGATGGCGCAGTCAACGGCGCGCCCGCGGCGGTCGGCGCCACCTCGACGGCCGGCGCGGCGGCCAAAGCCGCGAAAGCCGCCCCCAAGAAGCGCGGCCGCCCGAAGCGCGTCCTCGACGTGGGCCCGACCACCGCGACCGCCCTCGGCCCCACCGCCGACCCCATCGAGGTCTTCGTCGATCGCCTCGCCGCCACGCCCGACAACCGCATGCGGCTCCGCGAATCGCTCGAGCTGGCGTGGCGCGAGAGCATGGGCTCGGTCCAGGTTGCGCGCGAATCGGGCGAGACGCTCACCTTCTTCGACGGCCGCACCTGCGCCCGCTGCGGGAAGACCTTCCCGGAGCCGAGGCCGCAGCTCTTCTCCTTCAACAGCCCCTACGGCGCCTGCGTCGATTGCCACGGCTTCGGGAACATCCTCACCTTCACCGTCGAGCGCGTGGTTCCGGATCCGAACAAGTCGATCCTGAACGGCGCCCTCGATCCGTGGGCCAACTCGTGGCGCGCGCACTTCATGCCCAAGCTCGTGGCGCTGGGCAAGGAGCACGGCATCCCGCTCGGGGTGCCGTTCCGGACGCTCACGAAGGAGCAGCAGAAGATGGTCCTCCACGGGACGACCGGCTTCCGGGGCGTGTTCCCGTTCCTCGAGCGGCTGAAGGAGAAGGCGTACAAGTCGAGCAACCGGTTCCTCGTGAAGCGCTATCAGGAATCCGTGCTCTGCCAGACCTGCGGCGGCATGCGGCTCAAGCCCGAGGCGCTCGATGTGCGGATCGGCTCCAAGAACGTCTCCGAGATCTCGGCGATGACGGTGGGGCAGCTCCGGCACTTCATGGCCACGCTCCAGCTCGACCCCGTACGCTCCGCGGTGGCGGCGCCGATCCTCGCGGAGCTGCGAGGGCGCCTCGAGTACCTCGGCGAGACGGGCCTCGACTACCTGACCCTCGACCGCCCCTCGAAGACGCTTTCCGGCGGCGAGGCGCAGCGGATCGATCTCGCGAACGCGCTCGGGGGGAGCTTGAGCCACACGCTCTACGTGCTCGACGAGCCGACGGTGGGCCTCCACCCGCGCGACACGGAGCGGCTGATCCGGGTCCTCAAGCGACTCCGCGAGCGGGGCAACACGCTCCTCGTGGTGGAGCACGATCCCGACGTCATCGCCTCGGCCGACTGGATCCTCGAGATGGGCCCCGGAGCGGGGCACCGTGGAGGCCATCTCCTCTACGGCGGCCCATCGCAAACGTGGCCCGCGCGCGACGAGACGACGCAGCCGGTCGAGATTGCGGCGGAGCCGAAACCCTTCTACAAGACCCGACCCACGGAGTGGATCGAGATCGTGGGAGCCCGCGAGCACAACCTCAAGGGCATCGACGTCCGGTTCCCGGTCGGCGCGCTCACCGGCGTCTGCGGCGTGAGCGGGTCGGGGAAGTCCACGCTTGTCGAGGAGATCCTGTACCGCGTGGCGGCGCGAAAGCTGGGTGAAAACGTTCCGGCGCCGGGAGCGCACAAGATCACGCGCGGCCTCGGGCAGTTCGACCGCGTGACGCTCGTCGACCAGAGCCCGGTCGCGCGATCCACACGCTCCAACCCCTCCACCTATGTGAAGGCCTTCGACCGCATCCGCGAGCGCTACGCCCGCACGCCGTTGGCGCGCCAGCGCAAGTACACCCCGGGCACCTTCTCCTTCAACGTGAAGGGAGGGCGCTGCGAGGCATGCGAGGGAGCGGGCGTGACGCAGATCGAGATGTTCTTCCTCGCCGACCTCTCGGTGCCGTGCGAGACCTGCAACAGCCGCCGCTATCGCCCCGAGATCCTCCAGGTGAAGGTCCACGGCCTCGCGATCGACGAGCTGCTCGACAAGACGGTGGAGGAGACGCTGGCGCTCTTCCCGGGGGAGCCGGAGATCCAGGAGCCGCTCTGGATCCTCGAGCGCGTGGGCTTGGGTTACCTCAAGCTCGGCCAGTCGCTCTCCACCCTCTCCGGCGGCGAGACGCAGCGGCTCAAGCTCGCGCGCGAGCTATCGGGCGGGAACGCGCCGGAGTCGCTCTACATCCTCGACGAGCCTACCGTCGGCCTCCATCGCAAGGACGTGGCCACGCTCCTCAAGGTGCTCCGCGAGCTCACGCGTCGCGGCGGGACGGTCATCGCGGTGGAGCACAACCTCGACTTCCTCTCGACCTGCGACTACCTCGTGGAATTGGGACCGGAAGGGGGAGACGCGGGAGGGAAACTCATCGCGGAGGGAACGCCGGCGGAGCTGTCCAAGGTCGAGGGATCCCCGACCGCGAGCTACCTGAGGAGAATCGCGGCCTGCGCGTAGTCGAACGGATGGTCCTCGGGCAGGGTCACCCGGCCGCGCACGACGAGTCCCATCTTCTGGCTGAACAGGTATTCGAAGCCGCCGTACAGATGCGTCTTCAAGTAGGCCTGCGTGTGGAACGCGGAATCGTTGAAGCCCTCGATATCCGCCATCTGCGCCACCAGGTGTAAGCCCGGCCCCGCCTCGATCAAGGGGCGCAGCTTCCACCCTTCCTTGTACGACTTGGTCGGCCGGAAGAAGTAATAGACGCTGAGCGCCCCCTCGCCAAGATAGTCCTTCACGGTCCCGCTGATCTCGGCCTGGATCGATTGGTCGAGCGGCCCCGCCTCACGCATGAAGCGCCGGTAGCCAAACGTGCCCAGCCAATCGAAGTACCCCTGTGGCAGCGCCATCCCGATCTCGAAGCGATCGCGCTCCTCGCCTGTGCGCTGGAGCTGCGACGTCACCTTCCCGTGCGGGGGCTGCGACTCCACCGACGGCGGCTGAGCGAGGGCGGTCCCCGAGAACGCCAGGGACGCGGCGAGCGCGAGCGCGAGAGCCGATGCGTGCCTCATTCGACCGTCACGTCGCTGGTGGATTGGAATACGCCCGACTGGAAGTAGATGCGGTAGTCGCCGTTCGGGACGCGATTGCCCTGGGCATCCGAGAAATCCCAGATGACCGGGGGCTGCCGGAACTGGCCCGGCAACGTCGCGGGCTCGTCGTCATCGAGAAGGATCTTCACCAGCTTCGCATTCGTGTCGAACACGCCGATGGTCACGTGCCCGGCGTTCGGCATGTTGAAGCGGATGTTGTACGTGGGGGCAGGCTGTCCGGCGAGGAGGCCCGTCGAGGCGCAGATCTGGATCTGGTCGCCGGGCGTGCCGAACTTGTCGCACGCATCCCAGGAGGTCTTGTTGGAGCCCGGAAAGAATTTTTGAGCGGAATGCACACCGTCGCTGCTGCAGCCCGCGAGGGCGACAATCGCCAGAATCGGGAGAATCCGCAGTGGACCTGCTCCTTAATCCGGCGACGGGGGGGAAAGCCCGAGGTCTACCGTACTCCGATAGTACAGTGAGAGAGTTCCCCGCACATCAACGTGATTCGCAAATCAAAACCCCGCAAGAAGAAACCCGCTGGAAGGACTAGGTTTTGGCTGCGGATTGGGCACGAGGCGGCAGGGAACTCCGCTCACCCATGACGCTAGCAACCTGCGCGAAGAGGTGTCAAACAATTTTATGACGGTACCCCAAAGGGTCGCGTCTCGCGTACAAATACGGACGGACGTGGAGTCCGACAGGGCTCCAGGCGACTGGAAGCCCGCGCCATCCCCAAGTCCCGCCTTGCCAACCGGCTGCCTCGCTGGTACCCTTCGACGTTTGCCGCTCCAGGGGCAGGCCCTGCCTCCCCCAGGCCAGGGTGCCCAATGTTCGAAGAGCTAACCGACCGCCTATCAGGCGTTTTCAAGAAATTGCTCGGCCGGGGACGGCTGAGCGAGCAGGACGTCAAGGAGTCGCTGCGGGAAATCCGCAGGGTCCTCCTCGAAGCCGACGTGAACCTGAACGTCGCGCGCGACTTCCTGAAGGCCGTCGAAGCACGCGCGATCGGCGAAGATCTGCTCTCGAGCGTCACGCCCGGGCAGCAGATCGTGAAGATCGTCCACGACGAGCTCGTGGAGCTGCTCGG
>DATEOQ010000403.1:0-4755 GCA_035273905.1 Candidatus Eiseniibacteriota bacterium
CCCTTCGTAGAGCTCGGTGACCTTGGCGTCGCGATAGTACCGCTCGACGGCGAATTCCTTGGTGTAGCCGTAGCCGCCGTGGATCTGCACCGCCTTGTCCGCGCACTCGCGGGCGGACTTGGAGGCGGTGAGCTTGGCGATGGCAGCCTCGGGTCCGTGCGGCTGGCCCGCGTCCTTGAGCCACGCGGCGCGCAGCGTGAGGAGCCGTGACGCTTCGATCATGGCCTTCATGTCGGCGAGCATCCACTGGATCGCCTGGAACTCGGCGATCGGCTTCCCGAACTGGACGCGCTCGCGCGCGTACTTGACCGAGGCGTCGAGCGCGGCCTGAGCGATCCCGACCGCCTGCGCCGCCACGCCGATCCGTCCGCCGTCCAGGGTCTGCATGGCGACGCGAAAGCCGTGCCCTTCGTCCCAGAGGCGGTTCTCCACGGGCACGATGCAGTTCTCCAGGGAGAGCTCCGTCGTGTCCGAGCCGCGAATGCCCATCTTCTCGATGGTCTTCCCGATTCCGAGCCCGGGCGAGCCGCGCTCCACGAGGAACGCGGTGATGCCGCGGTGCTTCGATTCCTGGCTCGTCCGGGCGAGCAGCACGAAGATGTCGGCCTTCTGGCCGTTGGTGACGAAGGTCTTCGTGCCGTTGAGCTGGTAGCCCTTGTCGGTCTTGACCGCGCGGGTCGTGAGCGCCGCCGAATCGGAGCCGGAATTGGGCTCGGTGAGCGCGAAGGCGCCCAAGAGCTTGTCCGAGAGGAGCGGGAGCCACTTCGACTTCTGCGCCGCCGAGCCGAACATGCGGATCGGACCCGCGGCGACCGAGTTGTGCACGGAGACCGTGATCCCCACGGCGGCCGACGCGCGCGACAGCTCCTCCATCACGAGGACGTAGCTGACGGCGTCGACCTCGATCCCGCCGTACTCGCGCGGGATGAGGAGCGAGAAGAAGCTGTTCTCGCGGAGCTTCTTCCGGAGGTCGTCCGGGATCTCCGATTTCTCGTCGATCTGCTGCGCGATGGGTGCGATTTCGCCGTCCGCGAAGTCGCGGGCGGCGTCGCGGAGCATGGTCTGCTCCTCGCTGAATTCGAAATTCATCGGCGACCGCTCCAGCGTGGCGATCGCCGTAGTGTCACCGGTACTCGTAGAACCCACGGCCTGTCTTCCTTCCCAGCCGGCCCGCCGCGACCATCGTGCGCAGGAGCGGGCACGGACGGTACTTGTCCTCGCCGAGCCCTTTGTGGAGCACCTCGAGGATGTCGAGGCAGACGTCCACGCCGATGAGATCGGCGAGGGCGAGGGGCCCGAGCGGGTGGTTCATGCCGAGCTTCATGACGGTGTCGATGGCTTCCTTGTCCGCGACGCCTTCCATCAGCGCGAACGCCGCCTCGTTGATCATCGGCAGGAGCACCCGGTTGCTCACGAAGCCGGGGCGATCCTCGACGACGATCGGCGTCTTGCCCAGCGCCTTCGCGAGCGCGACGGTCTCCGCCACGGTCTCCGGGCTCGTCTCGAGGCCGCGCACGACCTCGACGAGCTGCATCACGGGGACCGGGTTCATGAAGTGCATCCCGATGAACCGGGTCGGCCGCTTGGTCATCGCGGCCAGCTCGGTGACGGAGATGGACGAGGTGTTGGTCGCGAGGATCGCGTCGGGCGGGAGCTTCTGGTCCAGCATCTGGTGCACCGCGCGCTTGATCTCGATCTTCTCCGGCACCGCCTCGACCGCGATGGCGCATTCGGAGAACGGGAAGCCCGCCTCGCTCGTCGCGATTCGACTGAAGGCGTGGGTGCGCTGGTCGGCCGTGATCACGCCCTTGTCGGCGAGTTTGCCGAGGCTCTTCTCGATCGTGGCCATGCCCTTCTTGAGCGCGGCCTCCATCGGCTCGAGGAGGAGTACCGGCCGGCCGCTCATCGCGAAGACCTGCGCGATGCCGTTCCCCATCGTCCCCGCGCCGACGACGACGACGGGGCGCACGGCGGGCATCATGGCGGTCGGAGTTTCGGAACTCACCGGAGCTGCCTGCGCGCTCATACCGACTCCACGCTCAGGGCGACCGCGTTGCCGCCGCCCAGGCACAACGTTGCGAGGCCCGACTTCGCCTTCGTGTCCCGCATCGCGTAGAGGAGCGTGGTGAGGACGCGCGCGCCGCTCGCGCCGATCGGATGGCCGAGCGCCACCGCGCCGCCGCGCACGTTGAGTTTTGCCGGATCCCACTCGAGCTCCTTCGCGTCCACGATCGCCTGCGCCGCGAACGCCTCGTTGGCCTCGATGAGATCCCACGCGTTCGTCTTCCGTCCCAACTTCTCGGCGAGCTTCCGCACCGCGACGACCGGCGCGTAGAAGACCATCTCCGGCGCCGTGCCGCCCGTCGAGTAGCCGTTGATGCGAGCCATCGGCTTCGCGCCGGTCGCCTTCATCGCCTTCTCGGACATCACGCAGACCGCCGAGGCGCCGTCGTTGAGTCCAGGCGCGTTCCCCGCGGTCACGGTGCCTTCCTTCTCGAACGCCGGACGGAGCTTGCCGAGCGTCTCCATGGACGCATCCGAACGCGGGCGCTCGTCTGTGCAGAAGCATTTGGGCTCGCCCTTCTTCTGCGGGATGAGCACCGGGACGATCTCGTCCTTGAACGCACCATCCTGCTGCGCCTTCACCGCCTTCTTGTGGCTCTCGACGGAGAACTTGTCCTGGTCCTCGCGCGTGACCGTGAACTTCCGCGCGATCAGCTCGGCCGCGCTTCCCATGTGGAAGTTGTTGAACGAATCCCAGAGCCCGTCGTGGACGACGCCGTCGATCAGCTCGCCGTTGCCGAGGCGATAGCCCGTGCGCGCCTTCGTGAGGTAGTAGGGAGCGTTCGACATCGACTCCATGCCCCCCGCGATGAAGATGTCGCCGTCGCCGGCCTTGATCGCCTGTGCCGCGAGCATCACCGCCTTGAGCCCCGAGCCGCAGACCTTGTTGATGGTCACGGCGCCGACCGTGTTCGGGATGCCGGCGTGGATCATGGCCTGGCGCGCGGGCGCCTGGCCCACGCCGCCCTGCACCACGTTCCCCATCAGAACCTCTTCCACCTGATCGGGCTTGATGCCGGCGCGATGCACGGCCTCCTTGATCGCGATCGCGCCGAGCTGCGGCGCGGTCATGGACGAAAGCCCGCCGAGGAACTCGCCAATGGCGGTCCGGCAGGCGCTCACGATGTACGCATCACGATCAGCCACGTCCGTTCTCCTTCCGTATGTCCGCGGGCGATCCGGCGGCCCTTGCCGCCGGCCATCCCTGTCAGGATCCGATCTTGTGCCCTGCTTCGCGCAGGAGCTCCCGGGCGATGATCAGCTTCTGGATCTGCGAGGTGCCCTCGCCGATCTCCATCAGCTTCGCGTCCCGGAAGTACCGCTCCACCGGATGGTCGGTCATGTAGCCCGCCCCGCCGTGGATCTGGACCGACGTGTCCGCCGCGCGCATCGCCACGGTCGACGCCTTGAGCTTCGCCATGGCCGCGAACCGCGTGAACGGCTGCCCCCGATCCTTCAAGCGCGCGGTGCTGTAGACGAGGAGCCGCGCCGCCTCCAGCTCGGTCGCCATGTCGGCGAGGAGGAGTTGGATCGCCTGGAAATCGCCGATCGAGCGGCCAAACTGCTTGCGCTCCTTGGCGTACTTCAGGGACGCGTCGAGGGCCGCCTGGGCGATCCCTAAGGACATCGCACCAATCGAGATGCGCCCGCCGTCCAAAGTCTTCATGAATTGAACGAAGCCGGCCCCCTCGTCGCCGAGGCGGTTCCCCTTCGGGAGCCGCACGTTCTCGAAGATCAGCTCCACCGTATCGCTGGCGCGATGGCCCAGCTTCTTCTCGCGCGTTCCCGGCGTGAATCCCGGCGTCCCGCGCTCGATGATGAAGCTGCTGATCCCCTTCACGCCGATCCCCGGCGTCGTCACGGCCGTGAACACCGTGGTGCCCGAGACCGATCCGTTCGTGATGTAGATCTTCCGCCCATTGCAGACGTACTGCTCGCCCTCGAGCACGGCGCGCGTCTTCGTGCCGCCGGCGTCCGAGCCCGCCTCGGGCTCGGTGAGCCCAAAGCTCGCGAGCTTCTCGCCGGTGCAGAGCGCGGGGAGGTAGCGCTGCTTCTGCTCCTCGGTGCCGAAGTTGTAGATCGGCCACGTGCCGAGCGACACATGCGCAGCGAGCGTGATGCCCGTGGAGGCGCATGCTCTGGAAACTTCCTCCACCGCGAGGACGTACTCCAGCGTGCCCGCACCCTGACCGCCGTATTTCTCCGGGAAGACGAGCCCGAAGAGGCCCAGATCCCGCATCTTCTTCACCGAGTCCCACGGGAATTCGCTCGCGTCGTCGTATCGAGCCGCGTGCGGCGCGATCTCCTTGTCGGCGAACTCGCGCAGCGTCTCCCGCCAGTCGCGCTGGTCGGAAGTCAGCTCGTAGATATCGTCGCGTTCTATGTCCCGTGTCGTCAGCAACGCTCCCCCTTACGCCGGCTCAGACCGGCATCTCCGCTACTTCTTCGATGACCAGCTCCGCCTCGGTGGACTTCACGATCTCGTCGATCGTGACCCCGGGCGCGCGCTCGATCAGCTTGAGTCCGTCCGGCGTCACGTCGAGCACCGCCAGATCGGTGATCACGCGGTGCACCACGCCGCGGCCGGTGAGCGGCAGCGAGCACTCGTTGACGATCTTGGCCGACCCGTCCTTCGCGACGTGATCCATGAGCACGATGACCTTCGCCGCGCCGTGCACGAGGTCCATCGCG